>JAATGX010000209.1 GCA_015688915.1 Desulfuromonadales bacterium | reverse complement strand
CGGCTGCGATACCCGAACTGCTGCGGAGACGGCACCGTGGCCGCAACCAGGTCGTCCGCCACGCGGGCTCCGCGCCAGAGAGTCTCGCTGAGGATCTGCCGTTTCGCCTCCAGTTGCCGAGCATAGGCGATATGCTGCCAACCGCACCCGCCGCAGGTGCCGGCCAGCGGGCACGGGGGCATGACCCGGTCCGGCGAGGGGGTGATCACTTCCAGAATCCGGGCGGTCAGGTAGGAGCTTTTTTCGGCAACGACCCTGACCCGCACTTCGTCGCCGGGGCACGAATGGGGGGCAAAGCAAACCTTGCCGTTGATCCGGCCGACACCGCTGCCGCCAAAGGCGAGCTTTTCGATGTGCAGTCTGAATTCGCCGGTCATGCCTGGGCATACCTGCCGCGGGCAGCCGGCTTACGGGCTTTGGCGTATTCACCCCGCACGAAACTGCGGGGGAAATCGGGGCGGGAAAGGTACGTGAGCAGATTGGCCTCGAACGAGTCAAGCAAGGCTTTTTGCACGGCTTCAATATCCGCCTGCGGCACGGCCATTTTTTCAAGCGTCCGGCTGAAACGGACGGACCGGCCAAGGCATGCGAGGGCATCCTCGTACTCCAATGCACTGTCGAACCAGTCGGCGCCAAGCGGCACCTCGGCGGTGACCCGGAGGCGGACATGGTAATAACCGCCGAAATAGTGGCGACTGGCATCCCGGACCAGTGCCGTGACGCCACCGGCCAGGTGATATTCCCGGAGAGTGTTCTCAGCGGTCATAGTCGTGACCTTCCACCAGGCGTACCAACTCGACCAGCTTGCGCACCACCAGCTCCTCCAGCCGCGCCCCCTTGTCAGCCGACGCCTTGCCCGGATCTCCCCAGACCCCGCCCGGCCAGAAGCGGCGTTTGTCACGAACCAGGAGGCCCGCGGGAAAGCAGGGGGTCTCAGCGGGGGCGCTCCCCTTCACCAGATGGGGATGACTGTGGAGGATGCGCGAGGTCTCGATCTCGCCCGCATGGGAATCGCCGGGTGTTTCGATCAGCCCCCTCCCCTCCTGCCGTGCCAGGTCCAACTCGGTCACGACCGCCACGGAGATATCGCTGAATTCGGCGATGAGTTCCTCCCCCGCCTCCTGGAGCGCCATGCCGTGGGCCCCGCCCGCATGCCCGGACAGGGCGATGAAGTTGCGCATCCCCTGTGCCCGCAACGAGCGGACAATATCCCTCATCAGCGATTTCAGGGTCGTTGTGGAGATGGAAATGGTGCCGGGGTGACAAGCCGTTGAACGGCAGTTGCCGTAATGGACGGGAGGAGCGACAAACAGCGGGATTTGTTGTGCGGCTTTCTTGCAGACCTCATAGGCTTCAAGGGTATCGGTGGAAAGCGGCAGATGGGACCCGTGCTCTTCCACCGAACCGAACGGGATCAGTACGGTCCGGGTCCGCACAAGCCCCGCCTCAAACTCGGTCATGGTTATTTCTTCAATCAACATGCTCTGTTATGCCCTTTTTTCATGGGAGTCATTATCCGTTGCAATTTCCGGCCTGTCAAGGTTCGCATTTCCGGTGAAAGGGCCATGAAGGCGTCACGGATTCAAGCGTTCAATACCATTCCTCGGCATAGGCCGGGACCTCGTCCAGGAAACCGGGCAGACGCCCGGCATGGGCCAGGGCCTCGTCCACATCGGCGATGAGACGCAGCCGGTCCTTGGGATCGCTGCCCTCCAGGTTGAGAAAGTTGGAGACATGGTTCGACCGCAGGATAGTCCGCTCGGGATGGAGACTGGCCACCAGTTCCCGCGCTTCCAGCATCAGTTCACGGTGCGTGCAGTGGTCAAGGGATGTGACGAAGGCGTCGTTATGTCGGTGAAACAGGGTCAGAAGCGAGAAAAATTCCGGGTTGACCCGGTTGACCCACTCCGCCGTGGCGCGGGCATGTTCAAGGCTCCGTCCCCGGCCGGCCAGCCCGAGGATGGCGGTAACCGAAAGTTTCATGCCCGCGGTCCGGGCCGCAAGGGCCAGCTCCGCCATTTCCCCGGCACCAAAACCCTTGTTCGCGGCCCGCAGGGTAGCGTCGTCACCCGATTCCAGGCCGAAATAGAGGATGCGCAAGCGCCTTTCCCGCAATTGCTCAAGCTCTTCCGGGCTTTTCGTGGTCAGGCTTTTGGGCGAGGCATAGGAACCGACGCGGGCAAGGCGTGGAAAAGCCATGCCCAACGCATCGAGAATGGCGGACAGGCCGTTGAACGGGTAGACCAGGGCGTCGCCATCGGCCAGAAAAACCCGCTCGACGCGGGAACGGTACTGCTCCGGGATGGCAGCGATCTCGCTCAGGACATCCTCCAGCGGCTTGAGGCGAAACTGTTTTTCTTTGTACATCCCGCAAAAGGCGCACTGATTCTGGGAACAGCCGATGGTGATCTGGAAGATCAGGCTGCGCGCCTCGCTGGGTGGGCGGAATACCGGCTCGACATAGGTTGGCATTATGCCGGCACACCGCTGCCGGGCACGCTCCCGGCAATGACTCCGGCGCCGCTGGGAAGCTCCAGGGGAAGGCGCCGCAGGTCACCGACACCCGCCGCGGCCAGCATCTCGAAGAGTTGCGCCTGGGAATAGGCCTGGCCGCCAGGTGTTCCCAGCAGCATGTTCAACGAGAACAGCGCCGGGAAAAGAGGGCCGTCCATGCTGTCGTCCAGGATGAATTCCTGCACCATGATGGTCCCTCCCGGCTCCAGGGCGGCCACGGCCTTTTTCAGGACAGCGGCGCATCCGTCCGGTCCCGAGCTGTGCAGGATATGCGAGAGCCAGGCCACGTCGAAACTCCCCCGGATGCCATCGCTGTCAAAATCTCCGGCCTCGAAGCTGATCCGTGCCGAGAGGCCGAAGCGGGCAATGGTCTGTTCCGCGAAGCGCCTGGTTGAGGGGAGATCATAGACCACTGCGGCAAGTTCCGGGTTATGAAGACAGAAGTGGATGGCATAGGTGCCGGGACCGCCTCCCAGGTCCAGCAACCGGCGGCGGCCGGAGAGATCGATCCCGGCGACGATCTGCGGCGCGATCTGCATGGCCAGGTTGAACATCCCCATCTCGAAGCTTTCCCGTGCCGTCTCGTCGTCGCCGTGGGAGTCGCGAATCCGGATCGGGCCGCCGCTGCTGACCGCCTCGTCCAGATGGACCCAGCTTTCCATCAGGTGATGGTGATGCATGACGATATACCCCAGGTATGCCGGCGACGTGCGGGCCAGGAACTCTGCCGCAAACGGCGTGGCGCCATAGACGTCGCCCCGCTTTTCCAGCAGGTTCATCGCGGCCAGGGCATTCAGCAGCATGGCCAGCCCGCGGGCATCGACCTTCAGGAGCCCTGCCAGGTGCGCTGCGGTATGCTGCCCCTCGGCCAGGGGGGTGAACAGGTCCAGCTTCACCCCGGCATGCAGGGCGCAGACACTCCAGTAGTTACCCGAGAACTTCAACAGGTCGGCCGCAGTCCACAACATTTCATCCATGACAACCTCCGGTTACACGGTCAGTTTTCCGTTTTTTCCCGCATCCCGCCGGGGATTCCGGCCGCGTGGCCCGTTCCCATTGCGAGAGTGTTTCCAGGGCCTCGACAGCGCTGTGACCGCACATCTCCCGGCTCGGGCGCAGCCCCCGGCACACGGCCGGCCGCCCGGTCAGGCCGAAGAGCCGGCAACGGTTATCCGCAGTCAATTGGACGCACCGCTCTCCAGCCGGTTTGCCGTCTGCCATGCCGGGGATCGGTGACGAGATTGACGGCGCGATGCAGCAGGCTGCACAGCCGATTCGGCAATCGAGAAATTCCATTGATATTCCCATGGCTCGGTGGACTATATCACTTTTATCAGGCTGCAATCAAATTGTTGCCAAACACCATTGGTCATGTAGTGATCAAAAGGCAAAGGGTTTGTGAAATCAATCACAAACCCTTTATTTTTGTTCTGGTGCCGGAGGCCGGGGTCGAACCGGCACGGGGTTGCCCCCGCTGGATTTTGAGTCCAGTGCGTCTACCAATTTCACCACTCCGGCGGGTAAAGCGGTGGTCACTATACTGTATGACTGGCGAAGGCGTCAAGAGCAAACCAATCCTGAATGATGACATGATCACAAAAAACGGTTGACATCGAAAACATGATCTGGTAAAAACCAAATTCCTTTTGAACGTGGGGGTGTAGCTCAGCTGGGAGAGCGCTTGAATGGCATTCAAGAGGTCGACAGTTCGATCCTGTTCACCTCCACCAAAAATTAACGGGTTACGCGACAAGCGTAACCCTTTTTTCGTTACAAATTATCCATAATTATCTAAGGACTCGCTCCCATTGAAGCCCCGGCCAAGAACCGGGGCTTTTCTTTTGTGAAGTCATGCCCTTGTCGTCGTAAGCGCCGGCTTCTCAGTTGACGGCCGCAGGTAGCGGTCGTGATCTGAGGCGCGAATATTTCCTCTGGCGAGGTGTTGTATTACCCTCGCACCCGACAATTCCTTTCAGACTGTGGGCGCAAAGACGCCACAATTCGGTGCGGTTCCGCCGGTAATTTGGGGAGGAGATCGAAACGGGGGAACCGAAAATTATTCGACGCTGGACGGATCGGCGTGACGCGATGAAGAGCGGAGACAAAGGAAGGTCCTGAAGCAATGCGGCGATATGGCTCTACGGCCAGTACGTCGAGTCCCCGCCAGCCAGTCGGGGACGTGTGGCAGAAAATTCCACAACAAAACGCATGTGATCATTGCATAAAAACGAGGCATTATGTACCCTGTAGCCCTGTAACGATCAAATTTTGCTCGGGAAGCGATGAACTTGTTCCTACATGGAGATCATCACCCCCAGATTGAGGGAGGAATGCGAGAAGATGGTGGTCAATGGCTGAGGCGTGGTGGCTCTACATGATCGAGTGCAGGAGCGGCGGGATCTACACCGGGATCGCCAAGAATGTGGACGCTCGCTACGAGAAGCACGTCAGAGGCAAGGCGGCGAAATACACCAGGATGAACCCGCCGGTGCGGTTGTTGTGCAAGGTGGAATTTTCGAGCCATCGGCAGGCGGCGGTTGCCGAATACGAGATGAAGCGGCTGAAAAGAGCTGAGAAACTTCGATGGGTGGAGGCCCAAGTATGATCAATGAAAGCCATGGCGGATAAGTGCGATTTTTTGATAATCAACGCATCATAGCAATTTCCCATTCTGGCATGTAAAGGAGACTCCATGGAAACAGATCCAAAAACATCGAACCCTACCCCTGCCATTGACGCACAAAATCATTACTTCCGCTTCCACCTTCCCCATCTTCATCTTGGCTCAGTCTTTGGAGATGATTGGTTCTCACTGAAGGCCGAGGCATTCGCTCGTTTTTTTGGGACACCCGTTTTTCTTGTGGCACAGACCTTAATCGTTGCTATCTGGGTCGGGCTGAACGTCTTTGGATTCACAAAGTTTGATGTCTATCCATTTATTTTGCTCAATCTCGCTTTCAGCCTCCAAGCGGCATACGCTGCTCCACTTATCTTGCTCGCTCAAACACGACAGGCTGACCGCGATAAGGCGCACGCCGATGCCGACGCACAACATCGAGAAGCTCTTGCCTTTGCTAGCGAACAACGCCAAACAGTCGCAGCCCAACAGGCTGAACAGCTCTTGGAGTTGCTAAAGCAGAATACGCAACTGACCGAACTTGTGAAGGATCTAAGTCAACGTATTGAGACGCTTACCATCGAGATGCATGGCAGAGTCGTTCAAGGCGAAGCATGAAGCTAAGGACCTAACCCTTATTTATTACATCATTTATCACGAGTGTAGGGATTCTTGCTCACCAAGTCTGGGCCTTCGTCACCCAGGCCATGGACGAGGTGGCGACCGAGAGGGATAAGGAACGTGGGGGTGGAATGAACAGGGATCAGGATTTCTACCGACAGGGCAAGCTCGCCATGACGACCCTCATGCGCATGCGGCAGCGTGGCACATACCATGTGATCAGGGATCCCGAAGGGGTCATAACCATGTGGGCCATCGAGGGGGAGGAGCGCAAGCCCTTCGCCCTGTCGTTCGCCGACCGGGGACGTATCAGCGCTGATATTGAGAAGATGTCGCCGGAATTCGTGAGGGCGTTCGTGGAGTATGTGCGAAGGCTCACTCGGAACACTAGCCGCATATGAGGCCTGCAATCCGGTGTGATCTGAGATATCCATCAACAAGCCTTGTAATTTGCGGTGTAAAGTTTCTTTACGTTTTATGAAACCCTGGCCGGGGAAAACGGGTTCGCTGTTCAGAGGACCCTGAGAAGCTTGTGCATCTGCGGAATCACCCTGACATCCGATAATTGGGATGCGGCTACCTCCTGGAGGCCCAGAAGATGTGAGCCACTGATGCCGATCGTACCGCAGGAAAGCGACAGCGGTTGCAGGAACAGGGGGATGGCCGGATCAACGGACGCAATGATGTCGCATACCTGTCGGATCTCGGCATGAGGCGTGGCATCGCCGACCACTACCTTGACCGAAACAGTGCTGGCTTGGGCTACCCGTAGAAAAAGGTCGTGCCTCTCCCAGAGCTGCTGCCCGGAGCAGCCGGCGGTAGAGGGAAGCTTCATGTCCATGCTGATGTAGTCGATCTGCTCAACAACCTGTTCGAGGGGCGCAGTCAGGGTGCCGTTCGTTTCCAGGTGGATCGGAAGCTGTTTGCGCAGTTCGGGAAGCCAGTCGATCAGGACGTCGGCACAGAGCAGCGGCTCCCCGCCGGTCAGACTGATCGAATGATGGGCGCCGGGCAGGGCCGTGGTCCACTCCACCAGGAGATTGGACACCGTGGACAGGGAAAGCGGCTGGGGAAGCTCAAGAAAGGCGCCGGAACCGGGCTTCGTCTCAACGCGGTAGGTGGCGGCCTTTTCGTACGACGTATCACAGTAACCGCAGTCGAGATTGCACTCTGTCAAACGGATGAATACCTGCCGCCTGCCCGCTAAAAACCCCTCCCCCTGGATCGAAGAGAATAGTTCGCTGATGAAAAGTTGGTCACTCATAGTAACAGGCTGAAGCGTTATCCGACTCCCAGACAGTCACCGAGTGGACCGTGATGATGTCATTGTTGAGGCGCTCCGACAGACGCTGATACAGGTAACGGGAGATATGTTCGGATGAAGGGGAAAGTTCCCGGAATGCCGGGTTTTCGTTAAGATACTTGTGATCGAGCTCATTGATGATAACCCCGGCTTCCCGTTTCAGCACCTTGAAATCGATCCCGAGGCCGGCTTTATCCAACTCGCGGGCGATGACCGCCACCTCCACCTTCCAGTTGTGCCCGTGCAGATTTTCGCAATCCCCCTGATAGTTGATCAGGTTGTGAGCAGCGGCAAAACTCGTGCGGATGGTCAGTTTGTACATAAATTACTCCCGGTTCTTACAAAATGGAGATACGTATGACGTTCTCGTCCATAGTACACAAAAACCAGGGCAACCACAAGGGCGACCCCGGTTTTGTGTAGAGGGCAATGGTGTGATCCGTCCGGATGATTAGTGCTGTGCGCTGTCCAGCGCCTGTTGGATATCGGCGATGATGTCATCGACGTTCTCCAGGCCGATGGAGAGGCGGATAAAGTCGGATGTTACCCCCGAGGAGATCTGCTCTTCCTCGGAAAGTTGCTGATGGGTGGTGGAGGCCGGGTGGATCACCAGCGACTTGGCATCGCCGATATTGGCCAGGTGGGAGAGGAGTTTGACGTTATCGATAAAGCGTTTACCGGCCTCCATGCCACCCTTGATACCGAAACCGATGATGGCGCCCTCCCCTTTCGGCAGGTATTTCCTGGCCCGGACATGATCCTTGTGGCTGGCGAGGCCGGGGTAGTTGACCCAGGTAACGGCGGAATTCTTTTCCAGCCACGAGGCAACGGTACGGGCATTCTCCACGTGGCGCGGCATCCGCACATGCAGGGTTTCCAGCCCCTGGATAAACTGGAAGGCGTTGAAGGGAGACAGGCAGGCGCCGGTATCGCGCAGCAGCGTAAGCCTCATCTTGAGGATATAGGAGAGATTGCCGAGCGCCTCCCAGTACCTGAGTCCATGATAGGAGGGATCCGGTTCGGTAAGTTCGGGGAATTTGCCGTTATTCCAGGGGAACTTCCCACCGTCAACCACGGCCCCGCCAATACTGGTGCCGTGCCCGCCGATGAACTTGGTCAGGGAATAGACCACGATATCCGCCCCATGATCCAACGGTTTGAACAGACAGGGTGTCGTCACGGTATTATCGACAATAAACGGGATGCCCGCTTGGTTGGTGATCTTCGCAATAGCCTCGAAATCATCCACATTGTTCTTGGGGTTACCCACCGAC
Source organism: Desulfuromonadales bacterium (assembly GCA_015688915.1). Lineage (GTDB taxonomy): Bacteria > Desulfobacterota > Desulfuromonadia > Geobacterales > Pseudopelobacteraceae > JACPFJ01. The sequence continues at coordinate 20,393 of JAATGX010000209.1, read as the reverse complement.
TCGGTATAGACCAGGCGCGTGTCGGCGTCGATTTCCCGGCGAATGTTCTCCGGATCGGAGGTATCGACGAATTTCACCGAAATACCGAGTTTGGGCAGGGTGTAGTGAAACAGGTTGTAGGTTCCGCCGTACAGGTAGTTGGTGGAGATGATATTCTGTCCGGCCTGGGTGATGTTGAGCACGGCATAGGTAGTGGCGGCCTGCCCCGAGGCAACGGCCAGTGCCCCCACTCCACCATCCAGGGCAGCCAGGCGTTGTTCCAGCACATCGGTGGTGGGATTCATCAGGCGGGTGTAGATATTGCCAAATTCCTTAAGCCCGAACAGATTGGCGGCATGCTCGGAGCTTTTGAACACATAGGAGGATGTCTGGTAAATGGGAACGGCGCGGGAAAGGCTTGTTGGATCGGGCGTCTGCCCGGCATGGAGCAAAAGCGTTTCGATCGATTGTTGGTGCAGTTCCATGGTTTCCTCCGATTACGCGGAAATGTATTTTCGGGGAAATTACATTTCACCCCCAAACAAGTCAAGTTAATTTGGGCAATTACCACCTCAGGTTAAATGGTAATGGTTTCACCGGGACGCAAACGCTGTTCCTTGACAGGCTCACTGAATGAGGTCGCAAATAGATAGAAAAAGAGCAGCACCACCCCCACTATCAGGAAAAAAATCGGCAACAGGCGTACCCCGAGATCACGTTGCCGGGCCGGAAGCACAAAACCGAAGACGGCCAGAACAACCCCATAGCCTCCTATGGCTGCTGCCCAAAAAATCCCCGTGGCGTAGAAGTGCTGCTAGGCACCCACGGAAAGGGACAGGAAATCAGCCACTCCGGAGTGGAAGAAGCTGGTCAGGGTAATCAGCAGCAGGGCCGCCAAAACAAGACGCATGCCGCTGCGAATAGTGCGCTTACGCATCTGTAGGACCTCCGCCGTCATGCATCAGGAACACCACGACACATCTCCCGTTCCCACTCTCAATACCTCGGGCACATCGCTTATAAGGCTTATTACGGAACTGACATCAGTCGTAAGCATACCACCATCCACGATCAGATCGAGTTGAGCGCCAAAGTTTATGTCTATCATGTCCGGGTCGCCCACCGGATCTTCGCCGGACAGATTGGCACTCGTGGTGATCACGGGATTGCCCAACATCTGTACGACCTCAAGACATATGCGGTTATCCGGGATGCGGATTCCCACGGTTTTCTGCCGGGTCAGCAGCAGATCCGGCACCTCGCGGGTCGCCTCCAGCACAAAGGTATAGGGGCCGGGCAGATAGCGTTTGAGAATTTTGAAGGCGACATTACTCACCTTGGCATAACGGGATACCTCGGACAGGCTGGGACAGATGAACGAGAACGGTTTTTTGTGTTCCCGCCGCTTCAACTGATAGATCCGTTCGATCCCCTTTTTGTTGAATATGGAGCAACCGATGCCATAGGTGGTATCGGTGGGATAGGCGATCACGCCTCCATCCCGCAGGCACTGGACAACGCGAGTGATAAGGCGCTCCTGGGGATGTTCCGGATGGATCGAGAGCAGCATGCGAATTCCTTTCGTGATTTGCACATTGCCAACTGTGCATATGCATTATTTTCGCATGAATCAGAACTATGTAAATGTAAAAATGAGGCCGGAAAATAACAGGGGGTTACGGAATAAGCCGTACCCCCCTGCTTTGATTAGCTGCGACTGGATTCGAACCAGCGACCACTAGACCCCCAGAACAGTGAATATCAGTAATTTATTTTTATTTTTTGGTATGTTTAGAGTCGTTTGGACTCACTGTTTTTGAGGCGGCCTTGATCCGTTCCACCCTTCTTCGGGCTTTTACATGTACATAATGTCTGGTGGTCTGGATACTGGCATGGCCGGCCTGTTCCTGGATGTCGGGCATGGACACGCCCTGGTCGTGCAGCTCTGACAGGTGATTGTGTCGGAGCAGATGATTGTAGATATCCTTGTTGACCCCGGCCCGCATTGCCGCGCCTTCTATGGCCTTGCGCAGGTCTTTGTAGGCCTCCCCGGTTTTGGGATTGCGCAACAGGAGCCCGGTCTTGACCCTTTTGACCCTCTCGGCTATCTCCTCGGGGAGCGGCCCCGTCATGGCCACCTCCCGTTCCTTGTCGCCCTTTCCTATCACCCGGATTATTCCGTCATCCTGAAATATGTTCTCGACCGTAAGGTCCAGCGCTTCACGTTTCCGCAGTCCGGCATAGTTGTAGAGCATCATGGCCAGGCGCGCATCGGCATGGCATTTGGCCAGCAGCCGATCTATCTCGTCATCGTTGGGCAGGTTCGGAATGCGTTTCGGAAGCTTTTTGAATTTGGGGATCTCGAACGGAAGCGGTAACATATATTTTTTTTTCACGCACCATTTGATGAACATGCCGACGTACTTCAATTCGGTGTTGATCCGACTTTTACCGGTCGGTTTGCTGGGCTGGTACGTCTTCTCCGGATTGGGTTTGGAGATTGGGGGGCGCCACAGATCACCGCGGCGTTTGTCCATGTATGCGGTGAACAGGTCATAGACCAGCCGGGAAAGGTTCCAGGGACCGAACCAGGGAAGCAGCCGGCCGGAGGCATAGGTGATATCACCTATGGTTCCTTCGGCGGCGTCACGGGCATAGTCCTTCAACCAGAGGGGCCAGCAATCATTGACGGTGGGATCGTGCGGCGGAGGCGTGTTGACGCTTTGCCTGATCAGGGCCAGATGGATCAGCCGGGCCTTGGCTAGGGTGGTGTCCTGGACAACTTTGCGTTTCTGTTTTTTCTTTTGGCCAGGTGGCGGCGCCGGGTACCAGATTATTTCAAAGGCGCCGGGAACTATCTCACCTTTCTTATTTTTGTAGGGGACGACGGACATTTATTTGTTGAGCCGTCCACAAATGCTATCTAGTAGTACCATCAGCACGATCCGTTTCATATCCCTCCTCGCGTTGTTTACCTTTTAAGGACTTACCGTCCAGATAGTTATCCCGTACTTTTCCCCTTCATTCTCCATAATCAGGACCACCCCACATTGTTTTCCCGTGTTCAGTCCATAAAGAGACTTCCGATGCGTTCCGCCACGTCGCATTCAATGGCATGAGTTTTGGCAAGACGGTCAACCCGAGTCTTGTTCGTTAAGAACATGCTCTATAACGCCGCCGTGTTCATTGCATCATTGTTCTTGATAGTACTGTTCCGGATGAAGATGGGCCGCGTCCACAGTCGAAGCGATTAACCACAAACTTACTGTAACAATTGTAATTTTCATGTTTTTTCATAAGTTGTCTGAATATTATTTAAAGGAGGATTTAAAATGCAAGATCGTGTAACACTGTCCATTGTCCGCCAAATCGCCTGGGCAAACATCCCGCTGTCACAGGCGATGCTCTTGATTATGCTGGCTGTCGGCCCCCCTCGCGATGCCGCAGGCGAAGATCGGCAACTAGATCAAGTGCCTCTTCCTCCGACATCTTGAGAATCTCATCAACCAGTAATTGCTTTGCGGGATGCAGCTCCTTAATTTTAAGAATGCTGCATCCCTCCTCTTTATGCCCTTCTGGCAACTCCTCCGTTATCCCAAGCGCCTTGTAAACCTTTGCAATCCATTCGCTATCCAGACGTTGTGTCTTACCGGAAAGACATCTATTTGTCTTTCGGATCTCATTTTCATTCGCTTCTCCGATCCTCTCCAGCATTTTAGGAGTGGTAACACCTTGTTTAAGCATCTCTTTTTTGATTTGTAAAATTATTTCATTCATAGGATAATTTTATCTTGATTTTAAGATATTTTTGTCTTACTTCTATGGAAAATGATTCTATAGAAGGGGAAAAAGGGTGGTTATGAACGACGAAACCACCGCAAACAATGTGGCTGGTCTAGATTCTATAGAAATTAACACGGAGTAATACGCCATGCAAGAACCAATAATCGATATCCTGTCGCCCGCCCGCTACGACTGGAGCGAGTTTCAGCGCCGTAGCCGGGGATTTATCACCGAGTGGTGCGCGGAGCACGACTGCAAGCGCAAGACGCTTTATGCCATCGTCAACGGCGACTATCGCGGGGGGACCGGGCCGCGGATCAGGGCAATCATCGTCCAGGCGCTGAGAGAAGGGTTGATCGTGCCCTTGAATGACCTGGACGAGGCGGCGTGACCTCGTCACCCATGCCGCAACTGTAGTGTTTTCCTGGCAAGGATGGAATGAGAATCAAGGAGGTTGTTTACCGTGAGAGGCAACGGGGTCCCCACAACGTATGACGAGGCGGTGTACGAGGTTGCGCACCATTCGGCCCTGCAGCCAGGAAGTGGCCGATGAGCGCGGCGCTGGAAGCGATACGGGAGCAGAACCGGCTGATCAACGAGCAGAACGCCTTACTGCGGCAACTGGCCGTGCAGAGCGAGATCCGGGCACAGGAAGAGATGGTGAGCAGTGGCCGGATGATGACCGAGCGGGATTTACAGTTGATCTTGATGAGCGATGATGTCCTGGGCGCAGTGGACCGGTGGAACGCGGGGCGTCGCAACGGGAGAAGGTGGAGGCTGCGGACATGAATAGACAACGGTTGTGCAGGTGGCAGGTAGTGATGGTTGTGGCGGGATTCGTGGCCGTAATGGGGATCCTGGGCACAATTGAGCGCCAGGACCAGCAGGAAGCGCCTTTGATGATTCAGGCGCACAGGTCGCCACAGGCTACCGATCCAACCATCGAGATGTTCCGGGCCTATCGGGTGGAGATCCACATGGCGATCGTCAGATGATGTGCCCTACTGAATCATGATCTCCGAGGAGTGTGCAATGTTCGAGCAATGCCAGGCCGAGTACATGTTGATGTTGTCCCGCATTGACCAGGTGATCCGCGACAAATGGCCCGAGACGCTGGATGGAGAAGGACGGGTCTGGCACTGGCTTGACGAGGAGCGGGTGGAACAATGGCAGACACTGAACGACCTGCGAAACCGCCTGCGGGCGGCATGGCTGAACGGCCTGTTCGAGGAGATGAAGGAATTGACGCTGGCCTGGGGCAAGCTGATCCTGGAGATATTCCGCGAGTACAGCCTGTACCTGAAGCAGCAGGCGGCGGCATGATCGACAGGAATGTGTTCACGACGGATGATCCGGCAAGGCCGTGGGTTCAGTGCCCGGACGGCAAGGGCGGGATGTTCCCGGCTGATGATGTAGCAGTGGCAATCCGAGACGAACTGAGGCGTTATGTCAGATTTTGAGCGCGTGAAGGAGGCCCTGAACCTCCGCCTCATAATACCGCGGGAAACAGGTTTTACCCTTCACGACAAGACTGGCCACCTGTCAGAATGCCCATTTTGCGGGCATAAAGACTGTTTCAGCATCCCCAGGGGCGGCACATATGACAACACCTGGAAATGTCATTCCTGCGACAAGGGCGGGGATGTTTTTACCTTCCTGGAACTGTTCCACAACCTGAATAAGGGTGAAGCATTAAAGAAGGGCGCGGTGCTGGCCGGCATCACCCTGGAAGAGCGTGGCAAGCGCAAACCGCTGTCAAAGAGCGACCAGCTCCGGATCGAGGCAGCGGAATACTACCACGGCCGCATGATGGAGAACGGCGGCACGGAGTATTTCATCGAGCGGCGCGGCCACCGCATGGAAACGCTGGCGACCGAGAAGTGCGGGTGGGCGGACGGGCGGTTGCTGGATCATCTGCACGGCAAGGGGTTCACCGACGCCGAGATCGTGGAGAGTGGCCTGGCCAGGGAAAAGGAGATCGAGGGCTGTACCCGGGTGCTGGATTTTTTTCCCAAGGGTATGGCGATTTTCCCGCACTGGTCGCACAAGCGGGTGTTGCACTTTACCATGAAAGACCCGCGCCAGATTCCGGCTGAGGAAAAGTACAAGTTCCAGTTCCCCACCGACAAGCGGGATAGGAAGTGGGTATTCTATGGCCAGGATGTGCTGGAACAGTTCGAGGAGATCATCCTGGTGGAGGGAGAAAACGACCGCCTACAGGTGTTGGGCTCCGGAATACCGTACTGCATGGCCATGATCGGCCAGATCAGCGACGACCAGATCAAGACCCTGGTCAACCGCTGCAAGACAAAACACCTCTTCCTGTGGGTGGATAACGACCACGCCGGGCGCAAGTACATCCGCAAGATCTGCAAAGCCATGCCGAACTGCCACGTCAGGGTGATCGTCTATGGCAAGGAGGGGGATGACCCGGACAGCTACCTGAAGCAGGTGGAGGGAGACCGCAAAAAGCACGTCCGACAGTTGCAGCTCGACGCCGGCAACATGGATTACATCGCGTGGGAGATCGCCGAGGCCGCGGCGATGTCCACCCTGGAGGCCAAGCTGTGTCACCTGCAGGCGCCGGCCGGTGACGAGCAGGTGAACGTGTTCCGCATGATCGGCAGGCATCCCATCATTCAGCAGCAGGTCTACATTGAGAAGGTGATTGCTTTAGGCTTTAGTCAAAAGGCGATAGAGCAGCAGCTTGATTTTTCGGGTGATTTGCATAAGCAGATTACGACCTATTACGAGACGGTCGGTGGCAAGCGGGGCGCGGACCCCATTGCCCTGGCCGAGATCATCTACAAATTTTTCGCCCACCATGGCCGCTTCTATTACGACGCCATGAACACGGTCTACCTGATCTACCAGAACCGCACCTACGAGGTAAGCAAGAACACGGCGTTCAACGCGCTGATGTTGAAAATGACCCGCATGATCGTGAGCGAGTCGCCGGGAACTCAGGTGTGGGATGCCCTGGTGCATACGGCCTACCTGAACGGCCGGCGGATCGACATGGGCCGCTGGATTCACACCGACACGGATCGGGACGCCATCTATTACAACCTGAACAGCCCGAACAACGTGGTCCTGAAGCTGTCTAGGGAACGGATAGAAGAAATTCAAAACGGGATGAACGATGATCACGTACTGCTGGCGTCCTCGCACAAGATCCTGCCGTTCAATTTCCTGCCCGATGCGGACCTACACGAGGGTATGGCGCTGCTGAAGGAGTTGGTCTTCGACAACCTGGCGGTGCGGCGTGAACAGCGCTTCCTGATCCTGTCCTGGCTGGTTTCCGGTTTCTGCCCGGATTGGGCGCCCTACCAGTTCCTGATGAAGTTCGAGGGGTACGCATCCAGCGGCAAGTCCACGGCGGCCAAACTGATCACGGCGCTGGTCTACAAGTCCGAGGACCTGTCGGACAACTCGGCGGCCGCGGCGTTTTCCTCGGCGGCCAAGAACCCGGTGGTGGTGATCGACAACCTTGAGCACAAGGACCTGAACCGCGGTCTGCAAAAGTTCCTGCTGCTGGCCGCCACCAGGGGACAGAAGGAGAAGCGCAAGGGCGGATCTGATACCGACACCATTGAGGAGAGTCCACGGGCGTTGATTTGCGTGACCGCCATCGAGCCCTTCACGCTGTCGGAACTGATCACCCGTACCTTCGTGCTTCCCTTCGACCGGCGGGCGCATGGCAGCGACAATTTCCACGAGTCAGAGGTGCTGGAGCAGATCAAGAAGAAACGCGATCTGGTCCTGTCGGTCATCCTGCGCTTCATTCAGACCGATGTTCTGCCTAACCTGGAGCAGCGCCGCGAGTTCATGACGATCCTGAACAAGCAGTTCAAGGGGCACGCCAAGGACCGCACCAACGCGTACCTGGCGCTGTTGATGCTGATCCTGGAGAAGATGCTGAAGTACATTCCCTACTACGAGGGCGACCAGTCCAAGCTGATGGATGGGTTCGACACAGGCGACAAGGGCATCTACACGGCCTGGATCGAGGAGCAGAACAGCTCCAGTCGTGAAACGGAGATCGGCAGCAACAGTATCCTGCAACTGCTTGAGGGGTTGGTGAGGGAATATACGCAGTTCTTCAAGGGCCGCGCCGATTTCAAGCCCTCGGCGTTCGAGCCGGGCCACGAGGGCAACGACGTCTTTGTCATGGAGCATCCGGAATATGGGATCAAGATGGTGAAGACCATCCCCGAAACGCTCTGTTCCGTATGCGGTAAGACCAGCACCGACTGCACCTGTGGTGGCGACCGTTACAGCAGGTCGGTGATTGAGTTCGTGGCCACATCGGCCGAGCTGGTGGATGCCTTCGATAGACTGGCCAAGAACGGCGGTAAGCGCAACCCATACGACTCGGCCAGCATCTTCATAGCACGGCTGCGCAACGACCGTGACCTGCTCAAAAAGAGCGGCTGGGAGCTGGTAACCAAGGACGGACAGGAACCATACTTCCGCAAGGTCAAAGGGCAGCGCTTCCTGAAGTTCAGCTACACGCTGGTCAGGTAGCAGTCTCCACCAGGAGCAGTATCCGGGTAGCAGTTGTTCCGCAGAAAGAGCAATCGGAGGGAAAACACACACCCTTCGGCCGTTTCTTAGACTGAAACGCACGCGCGGGGCGCATTTTTCAGAGACTGCTACACTGCTACCAAAACACAATTTTTATTTTTTATATTAACCAGTTAAATGGGTAGCAGTTGGGTAGCAGTCGCGTAGCAGTTGGGTAGCAGTCAGGTAGCAGTTGGCGGGTGTTTTTGGTAAATGCTACCCCTACCAAACCCGCACCGGAAAGGGGTTTGAAGAGATTGGTAGCAGTGTAGCAGTCTGATAAATGCTCCGGGAGGGCGCCGCGGCGGGTCTGGTTGTCCCCTTTCATTTTCCCAGGCCCGGACGGATGATCCCGCAACGGGTCACCGGAGCAAGCCGGCGCTGCCCAACAGCAGGTTTAAAGAAATTGAGGAGGGATGATGACCCGTTCCGAGCATCATGAGGTTATTGAACAGCTCTTTGACCGGCTGCACGGTGAATTCGGCCGTCTGGCTCCGCAGATCATCCAGGTGATGGTCGAATGCATCGGAGGTTGCCGCCTCACCTTCCCTGATCTCCAAAATCTTTATCGGACCGAACGCAACCGCCGGATCAAAAACGAATTCCGGGGAAATAATATTGAGGAGTTGGCACTCCTGTACCGGCTGAAACCACGGCAGGTCAGGAACATCGTTATTCGTTGAAAAAGTGCACTCCTCTGCCGGAACATTACCCTGAAATCTGGTAAGCAAGCCCTCATGCGGTGAAGAAGCATTCACCCGGAGGGCTTTTTAATGGCCGCACGTGAACAGCGCATCACAGAGCGTCCGCGCCACGAAACTATCCGGAGTCGGTTGTGGAACTATCCAAGGAAGAATTTGCAGTCCTCATAGAAACAGCCGTCAAAAAGGCCAACGCGGAGTGCGCATGCCCCTTCAACCCCGAGGAAGTTCAGACACTGCGGGACGTGGCCATGGGTGGCAAGACGTTCAAGCAGACCATCATCTATGCGCTGATCGGCTTCATTCTGGTCGGCCTTGGGGTGAGGATATGCAAATGACTCCCTGGAGGCACGTGATGCTGAAGCTTCGCACATCCTTCGCTCTGCCCTTCCCGGTACTGATTTCCCTGGCCGTTGGCGTCTGTGAGCCGGTATTTGCGGCAGACTTTGCCCCCATATACAAAGAGACCATCCTGCCGCACGAAGGCGGATATACCTGCGATCGGAGAGACCCCGGCAACTGGACCGGTGGCAAGGTGGGCAAGGGCAAGCTGCTCGGCACCAACCGGGGGATCGCGGCCACTACCTATGGGGTGGAGCTGCTGGCCAAGGGCAAGACCATCAGGGGGCTCACCAATGCCGACTGCGCGGCGCTGTACGAACGGGATTACTTCCGCCGGCTGAACCTGCATCTGCTCAAGTCCCAGGGGATCGCCAGCGAAATCACCGACGAAGTGGTGAACATGGGGGAAGGCGGCGGCCGGATTCTGCTCCAGCGCATGGACAAGGATATTGAATGGGCCACATACGGCTTGGTGCCTCGCCCCCGTGTCGGATTCACCCCGGAGTACATGAATTTTTTGAACGATTGGACCAGGGACAGAGGACACAGGCGGGCCTATTACAACGGCCTCCGCATCAAGCGCGTGGCCTATTACGTGGATCTGCTGAAGCGCCGGCCGGGCATGCGGCCCTTTTTCTTCTCGTGGATCGCCCGGACGGTGGATTGATATGGACCTCCTGACTTCGGCAATCGAGCCGTATCTGCTCTACCTGAAAATAGCCGCCGTCATCATTGCCGTGGCCGCTGTTATTGCTGGCGGGTTTTATGTCCGACACGTTTTCAACGACCGGGCCCGGCTCCAGACCGAAAACGGCAGTCTGAGTGCCCGGCTGGTGGTCAAGGATCAACAAATGGAAGCGCTCCAGGCCGGTTATGAGCGTGTCGCCCGAATGCAAGAGGAGATTCAGCATGCCATCGCCAAAGTCAAAATCGACCTGCGAAGCGATATACAAAGCATCGACACCGCGCCGCCACCTTCTGCCGTGGATGGCGCTGCTGTTGTGCTGGTTCCCGGTGGCCTGCTGCCCCGTGTATCCGTCCGTGACAGTCTGCCCGGATTTGACAACCACTCTACCTGCCGAACCGGAGCCCCCCCTGCGTCCCGTGGTGGCGATCAAACGCGGTGGGGAGTATTGCCTGAGCGACCGTTCCCGCCGGGACATGTTGGTGAACCTGGAAACCTTGCGAGCGTGGGGCACGACAAACATGACGGTTATTGATTCATTCAACGATAAATCGAAGCAGGTTGACAAATGACAACCAAGCGTATTACCGCCGCTGTCGGTCCGGACATCACCAGGAGGCTCGCACAATGAGCGACGCTACCCTGCGGGCGGGAATCAAAACCATTTTGACCGGCGTGCCCGGTGCGGGCACGGTCCACGACTATGAATGCTGGATCGTCAATACGGACGAATTTCTGGAACAGTTCAGGGATGCAGCGTCTGGTTGGGTAATGGGGTGGGAGATCACCCGCACGCAGGTCAAGACGGAGCGCATGGGTGGCATGTACAAGGTGACGAGCAAGTACCGCCTGAAAGGGTACTACGCGCTCCAGGATGCCGACGCCACGGAAGAGGCGCTCCAGGCCATTGTGGATGCCCTGATCGCCGCCTTCCTGGCCGCCAAAATACCCGGAACGCAAGGGCGCACTCTGCCCCGGGCCAAGCGGATCGGGGTGCGGATGTTCGGTACGGTGCTCTGCCACCATGCGGAGATCGTGCTGCCGGGCGTGGCCGAGATAGTCGCACCGGCGGACGATAACTCCATCACCGACCTGCTGATGGTCGGGCTCAACTACTACCTGACGCCGGGGGACGCCGACGACGACGCCGCCGATGTGGTCAATCTACCGGAACTGCCAAAGGACTAAAAAAGGAGAAGACGTATGAAAGTGACAGCCGCACCGGGGCTCAAATGCCCCATGGAAAACAATCCCAAGAAGTACATCGCCGCCAACGCCGCGGCCGAGGTGCCTGATACCGCCTATTACCGGCGGCTGGTTGCCGACGGGTCGCTGGTGCAGGTGGTGTCGGCTCAGGCCAGGAAAAAGGAGGGTAACTAAATGGCATCAACGAACGTGAGTTTCGAGCAGATCCCGGCCAGCATCCGCAAACCGGGCAAGTATTTCGAGTACAACACCCGCTTGGCTGTGCGCACCCTGGCGACCAACGCGCAGCGAATGCTGATCGTCGCCCAGCGCCTGGCAGCCGGCAGCGTGGCGGCGCTGGTGCCGACCCAGGTGTTTTCCGACGGCGAGGCCAGCGACTACTTCGGGCCCGGCTCCATGGCGCACCTGATGTGCCGGGCCGCGATCACGGCTAACCCGTATCTGGACCTCACCGTGATCGCCCTGGACGACGCCCCCACCGCCACGGCGGCATCCGGCACGGTGACGATCACCGGTCCAGCCACCTCCGCGGGCAAGCTGAAGCTGTCCATAGGGGCGCGACTGATCGAGGTCGGCATTAGCACCGGCGACGAGGCGGCGGAGGTCGCAGCCAGCCTGGCCGCCCAACTGGCCACATACCCGGACCTGCCGGTAACGGCGGAACTGGCCGGCGCCGGTATCACCCTGACCGCGAAAAACGCGGGTGCCGTAGCCAACCAGGTCGGCTTGGCCACGAGCTGTACCGCCAAGGGGATCACCGCTGCGGTGGTGGCCATGGCTGGCGGCACTGTGGACCCGGACATCTCCACGGCCCTGGCCGAGGTATTCGCCCAGCAATTCGACGTAATCTCCCCGGCATACAACGACCAGACCAGCCTGGCCGCGCTACGCGACCACCTGGATACCGTCTCCGGCGCCATCGAGGAGCGGCCGGGCGTCTGCGCCTACGGTTACGACGGCGCCCTGGCGGGAGCCACCACCCTGGCCGCAGCCTCCAACTCCGGCCGCAGTTCCGGGTTCTACCTGCGCGGAACCAGCAGCCCCGCGTATGAGGTGGGCGCGGCCTATGGCGCGGTCATAGCCTCCGAAGAGGACCCGGCCCGGCCGCTGAACACCCTGGCGCTCACCGGCATCGCGGCACCCCTAATTGGCCAGCGCCTCTCCCGTGTGGAGCAGGAGGCGTGCCTGCATAACGGGGTCGCCCCCGGCGAGGTGGGACCCGGCGACGTGGTGCAGATCGTCCGCGCCGTCACTACCTACACCACCGACCCCCAGGGCATCGCCGACCCCGCGCTGTTGGACCTGACCACCATCCGCACCCTGGACTACGTGCGGAAAGCCTGCCGCGAGCGGATCGCCCTGCGCTTCCCCCGCGAGAAACTTTCCAGCAAGACCCCGGCCAAAGTACGGGCCGAGTTGCTGGATGTCCTCAAAAAGCTGGAGGAATTGGAGATCGTGGAGGAGGTGGACGCCAACAAGGACGGCCTGATCGTGGAACGGGACTCCCAGGACACGAACCGCCTCAACGCCCGGATACCGACCGACATCGTCAACGGCCTGCACGTGTTTGCCGGGCGCATTGACCTGCTGCTGTAACCCAACCACGAAAGGAGCCAGCCATGGCTGATGAGTACGTTTCCCAAGTTTCCCTGGCGGTAAACGGCCAGGAGATCACCGATTTCAAAAAGGTGGTCGAAAAGAAGTACACCCTCCGCAAGCAGGTGAAGCTGATGCGGAAGCGAGGGTACATGAAAGTGACCCCCGAATACAGCGTGGATGTGGACTACGTAGTGCCCCTGAACTCGCCGGAGTTCGATTTTGACGCCATCGTCGACGCGACGCTCACCCTCACCTACGACAACGGCCTGGTCACCACCTACACCGGCGTCTGCACCCTGGAGGTCGCTGACCAGACCTATGACGAGGAGAACGAGTTGGTCAGGACTGTGACCCTGGGCGCCACCGGGAGGATCAGATGAGCCTGCTGCTGGAACGCCTGAAAGCGGGTACCAGTAACACTACCACAGTGCAGTTCCTCGGAGAGGATGTGACCATCCGCATCCTCTCCGAGGCTGAATTGCAGCAGTGCCGCGCCGTAGGCATGAAGGTGATCGAGGCGGCGGAGCTGGACGACGAGGCGCTCATGGTGGAGATCGCTCTGCAGCAGCTCTACCTGGCCGTGAGTGATGCCGACGGCAACCGTTTGGCCAAAACCTACGCCGCGTTCAAGGCTCTGCTCTCCAGGAGCGAGCGGGAGTATCTGGTAGGTGAGTACCTGGAGTTGGAGCGGGCCTGCTCGCCGAGCCTGACAACCATGACCGACGAGGAGTTCCAGGCGCTGGAGATGGAGGTAAAAAAAACGCCGGATTTGCTGCTGAATGCCTCCGGTATCGACTTGCTGAAAAAGCTGTGCAGGTATTTGGCCGGCCGGCAGTCGAGCTGACGGGAGGTCAGTGGTGCTACCTGCTGATCATGGAAGAGGAGTTGAGGCGGAAGGGGAAACCGCAGCCGGAGACGAAAACCTGGAAGGTCAGGCGTGGCGGCGGATAAGCAGCAACACCGCCATCAGCAGGACCAGGACACAAACCCAGGCAGTGACCGGACGGCCCTGCGAATTGAAGTAGAAATCCGGCGTGCCCACGGCAATACCGGCGATCACCACCATTGTCTGTCAAAATCTCCCCAACAGGAGAATACCCAGTTTAGCTACCAGAGCACCGGTGTGACTCAGATGAATGTGACCATGGCACTACTACCTTAAACTAATGTCAAATATTCCACTCTTCATAGCCCTGGGGTTGACCGGGGTGTCGCAGGTGACCCAGGGGCTGGCCGATCTGACCCGCAACGGTCTTCGCTCGGCCAGCCAGTTCTCCAGCGGCTGGCAAGCGGCGGGACGCCGCATCGCCAGCATCGGTGGTGACCTGCTCAAGGCGAGCAACATGGTCGGCGGGGCCGGGCTGGCATGGCAGACCATCAAGGATGTGGCCGAGTTTGAGCGAGGCCTGACCGAGATGCGCCTGACCGGCGAGCTGACCGCAAAAGAGATGAACGATATTCGCCAGCAGATACTGGCCCTGTCCAAAACCGACCTGCAACTGCCGGAAGACCAGCTTGCAGCGTTCCAGCAGATGGTGGCCGCCGGCATTGATCCCCGTGTAGCTATCAGGGGGATGCACGCCATCAATCAGACCGCCACGGCGACCTTCGCGAATGTGCGGGATATTGCCGGGACATCCATCGACCTGCTGCAAAAGATGAATATATCCCCAGAGAAACTGGGCCGTTCCTTCAACATGATGTCCAAGGCGGGCAAGCTGGGCCCCTTCAAGCTGAAAAACATGGCCCAGGAGATCCCCTCGGTTTTGGCCGCCGCATCCCCGTATGGCATCACCGGGGAACGGGGCGTGGCCCAGATCTCCGCCATGCTCCAGATCGCCCGCCACCACCGCTCCACCGGCAGTGAGGCGGCTACGGACATGCGGAGTTTCTTCGGCCACATCACGACGTATCGCCAGCAATTCAAAAAAATCGGCTTCAACATGTCCGATTACATCGACGTGAGGCAGGGGGGGAAGTTCAAGCCGGGCAAAGACATCGACATGTTTTTCGAGGACCTGAAAAAAAAGAGCTTCGGCGGCTCGGAGACAGCGCTGAAGGCCATCGGCATCCAGGACCACGGGGCGGCGAACTTCATGGCCGGACTGATGCAGGACTGGAACGACTACAAGAAGATGCGGGACCAGATACTGGCCAGCGCCGACCAGCCGGTGGTAGCCGACGATTCCCAGAAGGTCAAGGAGACCACCTGGGGCAAGCTGAAAGAAGGGCAGATCACCAAGTCCGTTGCCATGAAATCAGAACGCGCCTCGGGGGTCGCCGCCACGGCGGCCGGCGGCGTGAAGTGGGCGGCGGATAATCCTGTGGCGGCCGCAGGGCTGCTGGCTGGCGGCTACGTCGCGGTCAGGAAGGTGCGCTCATGGATTGGCGGCCGAATGGGCGGCCCGATTGGTGCTGCCGGCGGCCTAGCCGGGGGCGGCATGCCGCTGCCGGTGTACGTGGTGAACAAGCACCTCTCCATGCTGCCGGGCCAAGGGTGGGGATTCCCCGGCAGCAAGCCCGGGGGGATGCCTGCCCTGAAGAAGGCGATGGGCGCGATAGGAACTGCGTGGCAGCTCGCCAAGAACCCGTTGACCAAGGGAAGCGTCCTGGCCGGTCTCGGTGCCCGGGCCGGGTGGGTCGGGCTGGCGGCCGCCGGAGGGTATGCGGTCGGTACCGGCATCAACTATGGCCTGGATTTCGCCACACGCACGATGACTGGCGGCAAGAGCGACCACCTGGCAGATGTGGTGTACGACATGCTCCACCCCCAGCAGCCTCCGGCCAACGGGACGGCCATGATGGCGGCTCAGACGACCACTGCGGCGTCGAGGACGGCCGCGGAGTTGCAACCCGGGCCCCGGCAGCAGCCGGGACAGACCCTCGGCAGCGGCGGCCTGCCCCTGGCGGCCCGGCTTGCCGGTTTGCCGGACAGCAGACTAGCCTCCACCGCGGCGGTGAAGAATGACATCAAGATCGATATCCAGATTGACGGCTCCGGTCGGGCCTTTGTGCAGACCGCCGACCCGAATACCACCACCTCCGTCAACCGCGGCGCCTTTTTCAACGCCCTGATGACGACCGGGGGCGCCTGATGGACCTCTTTGACGCCACCCTGGACGGCTACGACCTGGAAATAGAAACCATCGACGACCAGTTCGAGAAGGTGATCGTCCGGCACGATATCCCGAAGCTGAACGGTGCCATCCTGGAGGACATGGGGCTGAAGGCGCGAGTGATCCACATCCGCTGCCATTTCTGGGACGACGGCGCGCACCAGACCTATGCCGACCATATCGATTTCCTCAACCACCTCAAGTCGCAGGAGCTGTTTGAGCTGATCCATCCCAAGTACGGACCGTTGCAGGGAAGCGTGGAGCAGGTGTCGATCAAGGCAGACGACCAGGAGCAGAATGCCGAGATCGATCTGACCTTTGTCGAGTCCCTGGCGAGCAACCTGGCCGACATCGAGTACGAGCTGACGGATGTGGAGGCCCCGGTCGAGGAGGCCTATGCCGACACCCTGGACGATCTGGAGGAGAGCGTGACCGATAACATCCTCGGCCAGTTGGGACTGGCGGGAGAAGCGTTCCTGGAGCAGGCGCTCGACCCGCTGGCGCCGCTTATCGACCAGTACCACGGCCTCAACGCGGCGGCGAGATCGTACCTGCGGCAGGTGGACGCCGTGGTGGCTACCATTGAGGCGACACTGGCGGAGATAACCAACTCGACCAACAGCCTGACCGCCACGATCAGTTTTGCCACCAACCTGCCGGGCCGGGTCGTTGGCGCCCTGGCCCGGTGCCTGGAGCGATACGCGATCAGCTATGCCAGCTTGTCCAGTGCTCCGCCCCGGTTCGTCCGGAGTTTTCAGGCAGCGGCCCTGGACCTGGAAAACCGGGTGGAAGTATCCCGGCAGGCCGTCGCGGGGAGCGTCGGTGCTGCGTCAGCCACTGCTGCCATCACGGCCGGCAACCCGGTCTTTGCCGCCGTGCCGGTGGTGCGGGTGGCGGCGGCGGCGCAGATGGCGCTCTCCGCCGGCGCCATGTTCAAGGCGGACGAAGAGGTCCGTCAGATGCTCCGGCGGTCCGAGCAGACCCCGAGTTTCGCCGCCACCGGCCGGTACCTGAAACAGGCGGCGGACCAGCAGATCATGACCGCCATTGATCTGGAGACCACCCTGGCCACCTCCCGAGAGATGATCCAGGGGGCCATCGCCGCAACGGCCAGCGGGGGCAACGGAACGGCGGAAGACTCCGGCCGGCAGTCCCAGAACACCTTGAAAACCATGGCCCGGCTCCTCCTGGAGTATGCCAACACCGTGAAGCTGGAACGGGAAAAGATCGTGGCCATCACGCTGGCCCACCCGCTGCCGCTGCACCTGGTTTGCCTGATGCGCGGCTTGCCGTACAACTACGCCGAGCGCATCCACAGCATCAACAGGATTCCGAAACCGAACATGGCCAGCGGGAGGGTGAACGTGTATGCCCGGTGATACGGTAGAATTGCTGGTCAATGGCCGGCGCATCGACAATTTCCAATCCTACTCCCTGGATGCGGACATCTACACGCCGGCCGATGCATTCAGCCTGGAGTTGATGGACCCGGAGGCCCCGGTGGCGACGGGGATGCGCTGCGAGGCGCGGGTGAACGGCGTCCTGGAGCTGACCGGACTGGTGGACCGCACCACCCGAAGAGCCGACAAAAATAACGGCAAGCGCCTGGTGGTTGAGGGGCGCGATCTGACGGGGCTGCTGGTGGACAGCTACTGCGAGCAGTTCATGACCCTCAAGGGGAAAACGGTGAAGCAACTGGCCGAGATGCTGTTGAAGAAGGTGCCGTACATCAACCGCAAGCAGCTCGTCTACCAGCAGGACGTGGTCGGCAATCTGAAGGAGAAGAAGACCGTTGATAGCCCCGTGGTCGGCTTCCTGGATACGCCGCAGAAACTCTCCCAGATCGAGCCGGGCATGACGGTATTCGAGGTGCTGCGGACCTATGCCATGAGCCGCGGGCTGATGTTCTACGCCATGCCTGACGGCACCTTTGTGTTCGGGCGGCCGAAGACCGGTGGCGCCGCGGCCTTCCGCATCATACTCCGCAACGACGGCACGGGGAACAATGTGCAGGAGGGCGAAGTGACCGAGGATATCTCTCAGCGCTATAGCCAGGTGACGGTGATCAACCAGTCCCAGGGATTCGACGCTGACACGATGCGCGCAGCCAATATCAATTCCTGGGCCGTTACGCCGGACCCTGACTTCCCGTTCTACAAGCCGTTCGTGGCCACGCTGAACAATGATTCCCAGACTCCCAAGCTGCACGGTCGGCTGCTCCTGGAGAAGATGCGCCGCGACGGGTTCCGACTCGCCTATACGGCGCCAGGCCACAGCCAGGGCCGGAGAAATTGGGCGATCAACGAGCTGGTCGAGGTCAACGACGAGTTGAACGAAGTCCATGGTGGGTATCTGATCTATGGCCGCACGTTTACCCGCTCAAAGGCGGAAGGCTCCTGCACCAAGCTGCGCCTGGGCCTGCCGGGGATGGTGGCGTAATGATCCGGGGAATCGTGAAAAGCGTGGTGCAGGGGGTTATCCAGCGGTTCACGGCCAGCGGCCGCGCCGATGAGGAGATCGCCGACCGGGAGCTGTTCCAGCATTACGGGTTGACCAGCAGGCCGCTACAGGGGGCCGAGCTGATCATCCTGCGGGAAGGGAACCACTATATCGCCGTTGCCAGCGACGACCGGCGCTACCGCATCGCCTTGGAGGAGGGAGAGGTGGCCCTCTACACTGACGAAGGGGACAAAATACATCTGAAGCGCAGCAACGAGATCCACGTCAAGACCGGCAAGCGCATGTTTATTGAGTCTGGCGGGGTGTGCGACATCACTGTTGACGGCAAAACGACGGTCAAGAGCGGTGGCACCATCGAGCTGGACGGCGGCAGCGGTGATACGAGCGGCGTGGTGACCAAAACGTGCAAATGCCCGTTTACCGGCCACGATCACTCCGACTACAGCGTCGACGTGACGGCGAGCAAGGGGTGATGGGCTCATGGCTCTGAACAAAAGCGCTCTGAAAGACAGGATATTGGGCGAACTGACCGCCCAGGGGTTTGATGTGGCCACGAATGGCCGGGATAACGGCAACTGGCTGCCGAAACTCGCCCAGGCCATTGCCAACTCCGTGGTGGATGAGATCACCAGCAACGGCGAGGCCGTAGGCCAGGACTCCCGCGGCGATAGCCACGATCTGCAAATCAGGTAGGCATGATGGACTTCGCGATCATATACAACCAGCAACTGGATATGTCGTTTGTGCCGGTGGGCGACATCTCCAACAACATCACCCTGTCGCTGGCAATCATCAAGGGCACCTGGTGGTTCAACCCCGATTTCGGCATGAGGGATACCCGGCGGCTGAAAAACACCGAGCAGAATGCCAGGCTGGTGAAGCGCTGGGCCGAGGAGGCCCTGAAATGGATTCTGGATTCGGGCGCGGCAAGGGCGATTGAGGTGTATGTGGAGCACGACCGCCTGCAAGACCCCACCCGCCTGAAGCTGCTGGTGGAGGCGACCCAGGCCGATGGCCGGACAGTGACCTACGAAACCTTCAAGGAGGTCGTGTGATGGTGTTTCAAAAAGATTTTGACGAGCTGCTGAACTCAATCCTCACCGACTACGTCAACCAGTTCCCCGATGTCGACATCTCCCAGGGGAGTCTGGTATTCGTCCGGTCGGCCTGTCTGGCCAGCGCCCTCTGGGGACTATACAAGTACCAGGACTATATTGCCCAGCAGATATTCCCGGACACGGCGGACACCGACAACCTGGAGCATCACGCCCTAGTGCGCGGACTTACCCGCAAGCCCGGGGAGAGCGATGCGCAACTGTTGGCCCGGCTGCTGGACTATATTCGCCGCCCGCCAGCCGGCGGGAACAAGTACGACTACGTCAAGTGGGCCACGTCGGTGGACGGGGTCAAGGAAGCGTACTGCATCCCCCTGGGCCAAGGACTCGGCACGGTGGATGTGGTGATTGTCGCCGACCAGGCCGTCACCGGTTCCGAGATACCGAACGACGAGTTGAAGGATGCAGTACGGGCATATATCGACGACGTGCGGCCAGTGACCTATGAGGCGTTCCGGGTACTGTCGTCGACCTTCATTATTCAGGATGTCACCATGACCGTCACCGGCGCTGGCGCCGACCGGGAGCGCATCGCCAGCGACATCACCGACTATCTGGCCAGCCTGTCCACCGGCGAGGCGCTGTTCACGGCCCGTCTGATCCAGATCGCCGTCACCGGCGGCGCCGAGACGGTGGACCTGACTGTGCCTGCCGACACCGTCACCGCCGACGTTACCACCATCATCCGGCCGGGGGTGATACGTGTCGCATAAAAATGTCCTTAAACTGCTGTTGCCAGTCGATTTGGGAGGGATCAGCGTTGCGGACCTGGCTGTGGAGGGGGGCATCCTCGACCAGGCCGAGGCGAGCGCCGACATCATCCTGACCGAGATGTTTCCGG
>JAATGX010000152.1 GCA_015688915.1 Desulfuromonadales bacterium | reverse complement strand
GGTTCCACCCATGGCCCTAAACAAGAAAATATCCATCCCCCTGACCATCCTCACCCTGGCCGTTTTCGTCGCCAGTTGGCTGTACAAGAGCGGCAGGCTCGACAAGGCGGCAGGCCTGCACAAGGGCGACGGCCACAACCATCAGGAGCAGACCACCACGCCGCTCTACACGTGCCCCATGCACCCCTTCATCATCAAGGACAAGCCGGGTACCTGCCCGATCTGCGGCATGGAGTTGATCAAGAAGCTCAATGACGTCCAGAACGCCGCCTCCCAGACACCGGAACAGAAGAAGCAGGCCGATATGCTCGGCCATGTCTCCCTGTCGCCGACCCAGCGGGTCATGGCCAACGTGGCCACGGTGGAGGCGACGCAGCAGACGCTCAACAAGGAGATCAACGCCGTGGGCGTTGTCCAGTACGACCAGTCGCGCCAGGCCAAGGTTACGGCGTGGATCGCCGGGCGCATCGACAAACTGCATGTCAATGCCGTCGGCGCCTACGTGGGCAAGGGGCGGCCGGTGGCCGAGGTCTACTCGCCCGATCTCCTGGCTACCCAGCAGGAATACCTGCTGGCCGTCAAGAGCCGCGACCAGTTGAAGTCCTCGCCCATCCCCTCCATCTCCCAGAACGGCGAGGGTCTGGTGGCGTCGGCCAGGCAGCGCTTGATGCTGTACGGGGTCAAGGAGAGCCAGATCGCCGAACTGGAGCGTGCCGGCAAGCCGAACATCCGGCTTCCGATCTACACCCCACTGTCCGGGGTGGTCATCGATAAACTGGTGCAGCAGGGGCAGTACGTCAACACCGGCGATGTACTCTTCAACATCGCCGACCTCTCCTCGGTCTGGGTCGAGATCGAGGTCTACGAGAACGAATTCCCCAACATCAGGATCGGCCAGCGGGTGGACATCCAGTCCCAGTCCTTCCCCGGCAAGCCCTTCAGCGGACGGGTGGCCTTCATCTACCCCTTCCTGGACCCGAAGACCAGGACGGTCAAGGCCAGGGTCGAGATGCCCAACCCGGGCCTGAAGCTCAAGCCGGACATGTTCGTCAGGGCGGTCATCAAGGTGCCGTTGGACGCGGCCATCGTGGTGCCGGTCACGGCGGTCATGGACAGCGGCAAGCACCAGACGGTCTGGATCGAGAGCCAGCCCGGCATGTTCGAGCCCCGTGACGTGCAGGTGGGCCAGCGCACCGACGACAAGGTGCAGATCCTGTCCGGTATCAAGCCGGGAGACAAGGTGGCGGTGTCGGGGGCGTATCTGATCGACTCGGAATCCCAGCTCAAGGGGGGCGGCGGTCATGAGAACATGCCCGGCATGAAGATGGATGAAAAGAAGCAGCCGCCGGAGAAAAAGGGCGGGATAAACATGGATGATATGAAGATGTAGGCTTACCACCCCCCTCCCCCTCCTGATTCAGGAGGGGGAGCTTATCCGCTTTCTCCCCTCCTAGATTAGGAGGGGCCGGGGGTGGTTGAAAGGCTTTTGCCCAATGATCGAAAAAATTATCGAATACTCCGCCAGAAACCGCGTCATCGTGCTCATGATCTTTGGACTGATCATCGCCTGGGGTGCCTGGTCGGTCCACAAGACCCCGGTGGACGCCATCCCCGACCTGTCGGACAACCAGGTGATCGTGTTCACCGATTACCCCGGCCGTTCGCCCCAGGTGGTGGAGGACCAGGTCACCTACCCCCTGGCGGTCAACCTGCAAGGGCTGCCCCAGGTCAAGGCGGTGCGGGCCTCGTCCGCTTTCGGCTTCTCCATGATCTACGTGATCTTCGAGGACAAGGCCGACATCTACTGGGCCCGGACCCGCGTCCTGGAGCGGCTCAACTACGCCGCCTCCCTGCTCCCTCCGGGCGTGGTGCCGACCCTTGGCCCGGACGGCACCGGCGTGGGGCACGTGTTCTGGTACACCATCGAAGGGAAGGGGTATGACCTGGAGCAACTGCGCACCCTGCAGGACTGGTTCGTGCGCTACCAGTTGAACACCGTGCAGGGGGTGGCCGAGGTGGCCTCCATCGGCGGCCTGGTGCGCGAGTACCAGATCGACCTGGACCCCAACAAGCTGTTTGCTTACAACATCAAGGCCGGCAAGGTCATGGAGGCGGTCAAGGCCTCCAACAAGGATGTGGGTGGCAGGTTGATCGAGCAGGCCGATGCCGAATACCTGATCCGGGGCCGCGGCTATGTCCAGTCCAAGGCCGACCTGGAGAACGTCATCGTGGGCGCCGACATGCGCGGCACGCCGATCTATGTGAAGAATCTCGGCACCGTGCAGATGGGAGGCGCCATCCGCCGGGGCCTGCTGGACATGAACGGCGAGGGTGAAGCGGTGGGCGGCATTGTGGTCATGCGCTACGGCGAGAACGCCAAGGACGTCATCGATCGGGTCAAGGTGAAGATCAGGGATCTGGAGAAGGGGTTGCCTCCGGGCGTGAAGATCATGGTTTCCTACGACCGTTCCGACCTGATCGAGCGGGCGATCGACACCCTGAAAAAGGCGTTGACCGAGGAATCCGTTGTCGTCTCCTTGGTGATCCTGGTGTTCCTGCTCCACTTCCAGAGCGCCCTGGTGATCGTCCTGACCCTGCCGATCTCCGTGTTGATCGCCTTCATCACCATGCGGCTGATGGGGGTCACGTCCAACATCATGTCCCTGGGCGGCATCGCCATCGCCATCGGCGTGCTGGTGGACGCCGGCGTGATCATGGTTGAGAACTGCTACCGCCACCTATCCGAGCTACCACCCGAAGAGCGGGCCGAGCGGCGGCTGGAGGTGGTCATCGCCTCGGCCAAGCAGGTGGGACGGGCCATCTTCTTCTCCCTGGCCATCATCGTGCTCTCCTTTGTGCCGGTCTTCATGCTGGAGGGACAGGAAGGGAAACTGTTCCATCCGCTCGCCTTCACCAAGACCTTTTCCATGATGGGCTCGGCCCTGATCGCCATTACCCTCGTGCCGGTGCTAATGTACTTTTTCATGCGCGGCAAGATGCCGCCGGAAAGCGCGAATCCGGGTTCGAGCTTCTTCATAAAGATGTATTCACCGGTCATCCGCTGGGTCCTGAAGTGGAAGAAGGTCACCATCGCCCTCAACCTGCTGGCGCTCGGCATTGCCGTGCCGCTGTTCATGCACCTGGGGAGCGAGTTCATGCCCCCCCTGGACGAGGGTTCGCTCCTCTACATGCCGGTCACCCTGCCCAACGTCTCCATTACCGAAGCCAAGCGGATCATCCAGGTGCAGGACGCCATCATCAAGAGCGTGCCCGAGGTGGAGCATGTCCTGGGCAAGGTAGGCAGGGCCGAGACATCCACCGACCCGGCGCCGGTCTCCATGTTCGAGTCCATCATCATCCTCAAGCCCAAGGAACAGTGGCGGCCGGGCATGAAGAAGGCCGACATCGTGGCCGAACTGGACTCCAGGCTGCAACAGATTGGCGTGCGCAACGGCTGGACACAGCCGATCATCAACCGCATCAACATGCTCTCCACCGGCGTGCGCACCGACCTGGGGGTGAAGATCTTCGGCTCCGACCTGAACGTGCTGAAGGACCTGGCCGTGCAGGCCGAGGGGATACTGAAGACCGTGCCCGGCAGCGCGGACGTGGTGGCCGAGCGGGTGACTGGCGGCAACTACATCGACATCGACATCGACCGGGAGGCGGCCGCCCGCTACGGCATCAACGTGAGCGACATCCAGGACGTGATCGAGACCTCTTTGGGTGGCGCGACACTCTCCACCACCGTGGAGGGGAGGAACCGTTTCCCGATTCGCATCCGCTATGAACGGGACTACCGCGACAACATCCCGGCCATCCGCCAAATCCTGGTGGGAAGCGCCGACGGCGCCCAGGTGCCGCTTGCCCTGGTGACCAAACTGAAGGTTTCCACCGGAGCGCCGGAGATCAACAGCGAGGGGGGGCTGTTGCGCTCCATCGTCTTCCTCAACGTGCGCGGCCGCGACATGGGCGGTTTTGTCACCGAGGCCAAGCAGGTGCTGGAGAAGCAACTCAAGCTCCCCGCCGGTTACTACGTGGCCTGGTCCGGGCAATGGGAGAACCAGGTCCGCGCCAAGGCCCGCCTGCAGGTATTGATACCGCTGGGGATGGTGATCATCTTCATCCTGCTGTACTTCACCTTCCATTCGGCTCTGGAGGCCAGCATGGTCATGCTCTCGGTCCCCTTTGCCCTGGTCGGGGGGGTCTACCTGGTTTCAGCCATGGGCTACAACCTGTCGGTGGCGGTCTGGGTGGGCTTTATCGCCCTGTACGGCATTGCCGTGGAAACAGGGGTGGTGATGGTGATCTACCTGCACGAGGCGCTGGACAGGAAACTGGTCAACGGCCCCTGCACCGAGCAGGACATCTACGACGCCACCTTCGAGGGCGCCGTGCTCAGGCTGCGGCCCAAGCTGATGACCGTGGCCGTGGCCCTCTTGGGCCTGGTGCCGATCATGTGGTCCACCGGGACCGGCGCCGACGTCATTAAGCCGATCGCGGCGCCCATGATCGGCGGCATGATCTCGTCGGCGGTGCATGTCCTGATCATGACCCCGGTGATCTTCGTATTGATGAAGAAACGGGAGCTACGCAAGGGGACGCTGAAGTACAGCGGCATGAAACATTGACTTCATAACCTGAATCCGAATCCGTGCCGCCTCTTCAAAAATCACGTACCCGTTCTCCGCCGGCAGAGAGAACGGGTACGTGATTTTTGCCGCCGTACGACCGCCCCACCTTGAACGTCTTTCTCACCAACCGCGCATGACTTCCTCCATAACACCTTCAAAAACAACTTGACACCTATTTATCAAACTGGTACGTGATTGGTAAAACTAAATCGTATTTTAGTAGCACCAATTGAATCAAAACAATGAAATCTGAGTGTTGCATGGCAAGGGCGGGGTCGAACCTCTGAAACAGGCGTTCGACCGGACCCATCAAAGCGGACTCGCACTTGGGATGCGCACGGGACGGGCCGCTTTCTCCCGAAAACATCACACATGGAGGTACGACGATGCATATTCCGGATGGTTACCTTTCTCCGCAAACCTATATCCCCTTCTACGCCTTTATCATCCCCTACCTGGCAGTGGCAGCCCGCAAGGTCAGGAACACCATCCGGTCGCGGCACGTGCCGCTCCTGGCGCTGGGGGCGGCCTTCTCCTTCGTGATCATGATGTTCAACGTCCCCATCCCCGGAGGCACCACCGGCCATGCGGTCGGCGGCGTCATCGTGGCCATTCTCCTGGGGCCCTGGGCGGCGAGCATCGCCGTCTCCATCGCCCTGATCGTCCAGGCGCTGCTGTTCGGCGACGGCGGAATCACCGCCATCGGCGCCAACTGCTTCAACATGGGCGTGGTGATCCCGTTCGCCGGGTATTACATCTATGCGTTGATCGCCGGCAAATCCCCCATAACCTCGCCACGCCGCTGGGTGGCCGGCGCCGTTGCCGGTTACCTGGCCCTCAATATCGCCGCGGTCTGCGCCGGGATCGAATTCGGCCTGCAGCCCCTGATCGCCACGGCCCCCGACGGCCGCCCCCTGTATGCCCCGTATCCCCTTTCCATAGCGGTCCCGGCCATGGCGATCGAGCACCTGATCCTGTTCGGTTTCGTCGAAGCGCTGG
>JAATGX010000127.1 GCA_015688915.1 Desulfuromonadales bacterium | reverse complement strand
GGGCAGCAGGCCGGCCTGTTCCCAACGTACCAGCAGAAACACCATGGCCTGGGAGCCGGCGATTGCCAGCAGCCATCCGAGCAGGACCAGTACGACCACCCGGGTATCGCGTCGCATGGCCGTACCGCGGGGCCGAAAAAAATTGACGTCTTTGAATCTGGGTTCCGTCATGGCCGTTTCTCCCGCTACAGGTTTTTCCGGTACTGCACGAAATAGATCCGTTTCCCCTCGGCCATGAATTTGCGCATGTACTTGGACAACGGGTACCCCGCCAGCTCATGACGATAGAGATCCGGGGCCAGGCAATTGGCAAAATCGGCAATGGCGGGCATCATGCCGGCCACATCCTCGCCGTAGTCATCGAAATCCGTGGCAAAGTGAACGTCGGCGCCCGGCCGCATGAACCCTGAAAGAAAGCCCATAAATTCGGCATTCACCAGCCTGCGCTTGCGATGACGGGTCTTGGGCCACGGGTCGGGGCAGTTGATGATCACCCCCTGAAGCGACCCGGATGGAATGCACCGCTCCATGAACCCGCGCACCTCCGCGCGCACCACCCGCACATTATCCAGCTCCGCCTTGTCGATGCGCTTGCAGGTCTTCAGGCACCCCTTGTTGTAGTAGTCGATGGCGATGAAATTCCGTTCGGGATGCAGCGCAGCCATCTGGGCGACAAAATCGCCGACACCGCACCCGATTTCAAGAACCAGCGGGTTGTGGTTGCCGAAGACACGCTGCCAGTCGGGCATGGCCGTCAGCAACTCGGGCCCCAGAAAGCGGGGGGACGTTATGGGAATCAGGTTCACGACAACCGCCTTGTTCATATGGTCAACGGAAGCAAAGTAACATAATTCACGGCGACATTCACCGCTTTTTGCGCCCGCATACAAAAAACACCGCCGGTGGCACGCTCGCGTGAAGGTGTCATGGATCCGGGTGAAATTATTCCGGTTAACATTTTATCGCCGCTGTGCTATAGACGTCGAAATTGCAGAAATGGGAGACCCTATGGAAATGTTCGGCGGTTTCATGGTAATGATGAGCATCCTCGGTTTTTTCCTGGCGGTGATCTGGCTGATCATGCCGTTCGTGGTGCTTACCATCAAGGGGAAGCTGGACCGGACCCTGGATCTGCTGGCGGGGGTTGAAAAACGTCTTGCCGCAATGGAGACCCAATTGGCCGCGTTGCAGCGCGGGCAGCACTCCTCAGAGCCTGCGGAAACCACCCCATCACCCACCCACCCCACCGGGGAAGAGGCTCCTCAAGACACATCATTACCCCTTGCCTGAAAAGCAATTTCTGGTACTATGGCATAGTTATTTTTCATCCTGACGGAGGTCGGCCTCAATGTTGTTGCAGGGCAAAAAAGCACTTATTTTCGGTATCGCCAATGACAAGAGCATCGCTTGGGCCATTGCCCGGGCGTTTCACGAGCAGGGAGCCGAACTGGCCATTACCTACGCCGGCGAGGCGTTCGAAAAACGTGTCCGCCCCCTGGCGGAGTCGCTGAACGCCCAGGCGATCCTCCCCTGCAACGTCACCAGCGACGAAGAGATCAAGGCGGTTTTCACCGAGCTGGGCAAGATCTGGGACGGCATCGACATCATCATCCACTCGGTGGCGTTCGCCAACAAGGAAGAACTCAAGGGGACCATCCTCAATACCACACGCGAGGGCTTTGCCACCGCCATGGACATCAGCGTCTATTCCTTTCTGGGGATCATGAAGGAGGCTCAGCCGATGTTGCATGGTCGCGCCGCATCCGCCCTGACCATGACCTATCTCGGCGCGGTCCAGGTATTTCCCAGCTACAACGTCATGGGTGTCGCCAAGGCAGCCCTGGAGGCCTCGGTACGCTACCTGGCGGAAGCCTACGGCGCCGAGGGGATCCGGGTCAACGGCATCTCGGCCGGCCCGATCCGCACCCTGGCCGCCTCCGGCGTGAACGGCTTCCACAACATCCTCAACATCGTCGAGTCAAAGGCCCCCCTGCGCCGCACCATCACCCAGGAGGACGTGGCCCGCTCGGCGGTCTACCTCTGCAGCGGCCTGGCCAGCGGCGTCACCGGCGAGATACATTACGTGGACGGCGGCTACAACGTGATCGGCCTTTAATCCCGGAGCAATCCCATCAAAGAACCTTTCGGCAATCTCGCAGGTTTAAAATCGAGCCAGATTCAGGCCTTGGAGCGCCTCTACCGCCGGCGCGTGCCCGTGGCCGAATTCTGCACCCACGAGCTGGCTACCCGCCTCGTTGAAATCTCATCCGACATCCGCCGCCAGGTCGGCATCCTGATCAATCGCTACGGCGTGGTGGAGTATGTCATCTGCGGCGATGAAAAGGGGCTGGTCATCCCGGAACTGCGCGACTACCCCCTGGGAAAGCGCACCCTGCGCGGCCTGCGCCTGATCCACACCCACCTGCGCAACGAACGAATCAGCGAGGACGACATCACCGACCTGTCGCTCCTGCGGCTCGACCTGCTGGCCGTTCTGCTCTTCACCCCCGGAAGGCCGCACATCTCGGCCCAACTGGCCCGGCTCTCCCCGGCCCAGGGGGAGACGGCGGCCATCGTCGACCCGGTCACCCCCCTGGAGCGGGTCGATCTGGATTTCGCCCACTTCATTCCCGAGCTGGAGGCCGAACTCGAACGGAGCACCCGAGCCCCGGTCAAAGGCGTCGATGCCGTGGAACGGGCCATCCTGATCTCCGTGACCATTGACGGCACCCGCCATGAAGCGGAGGACTCGATCGCCGAACTGCGGGAACTTGCCCGCACCGCCCAGGTGGAGGCGCTGGACACCTTCATTCAGCGACCGCGCAACCTCAACCCCCGTTTCCTGATGGGCGAGGGAAAGATGCGCGACGTGGTCATCCGCGCCCTGCAACGGGGAGCCACCATGCTGATCTTCGACCAGGAGCTGACCCCGGCCCAGATCCGCTCCATCTCGGCCATGACCGAGCTGAAGGTCATCGATCGCAGCCAGTTGATCCTGGACATCTTCGCCCGCCGCGCCAAGAGCCTGGACGGCAAGGTGCAGGTGGAACTGGCCCAGCTCAAGTACCTGCTGCCGCGCCTGACCGGGCGGGGCGTGCAGATGTCGCGCCTGATGGGGGGTATCGGCGGCCGCGGACCGGGCGAGACCAAGCTGGAAACCGACCGTCGCCGCATCCGCGACCGCATCGCCAGCCTGGAACGGGAACTGAAGGACCTCTCGCGGGGCCGCGACCAGCGCCGACGCCAGCGGGTCAAGGCCGGCGTGCCGATCATCTCCATCGTCGGCTACACCAACGCGGGCAAATCCACCCTGCTGAACGCCCTGACCAGGAGCGAGGTATTCACCGAGGACCTGCTGTTCGCCACCCTGGACACCTCCACCCGCCGCCTGCGTTTCCCCAGGGAGCGGGAGGTGATCATCACCGATACGGTCGGCTTCATCCGTTCCCTGCCGAAATCGCTCATGGGCGCCTTCAAGGCCACCCTGGAGGAGATGCGGGACGCCGACCTGCTGCTGCACGTGGTGGATGGGTCAAACCTCCGCTTCGAAGACCAGATCGCCCAGGTGGAACGCATTCTGGACGAGTTGGGGCTGGGCGACAAGCCGCACTTGCTGGTATTCAACAAGTCGGACCTGCTGACGGAGATGAAAAAGACCGACACCGTGGCCTTCCTCAAGGTGCGCCAGATCGCCCGCACCCGGCACGGCCTGACCGTCTCGGCCCGTGACCGCAAGAGCCTGGCGCCTCTCGTCCAGGAGTTGCAGCGGCGATTCTGGCCCGAAGAAGAGTCCCTCATTGATTGACAACCCCCTCCCCTTGCCTGTATAGTCACTTCTATTACATTCATCCCGGATCGCCATGCAGGACCTCAAACACCTATCCAGTAAAAAGCGCCTTTTCGGTTTCGGCTTTTCCAGAACCAGCTCCAGCAACAGAAGGCTGACAGCTTCAGACGATACTGTCCCGCGTGGTTTCCGCATCCCCACGGGAAAACGCCGTGAACAGCTCAAGCACCTCCTGTTGTTTCTGGCCGTTGTACTGGGACTGACGCCGGTCTGCGTACTCGTGTTCCAGAAGGCGCCCCACGCCGCCAGGGGTGTTGAAACGTGGCTCAAGTCACGTCTGGCATCATCCCCGCAAAAGGTTGAAGCGGCCAAGCCACCGACCGGCAGTTTCGAGACTGCCTGCCTGCTGTTCGATTCGGCGACCGCGACGGGTGACCGGCTTACGGCGCTGACAACCGGCGGCGAAACCATTCAGTACTCCATCCAGGGCGATTTGCAGAGGCGGGTGCATGAGTTCATGGCCCGGTACCAGGTTCCCTATGGCGTGTTCGTGGCCATCGAACCCTCGACGGGGCGCATCCTGGCGATGACCGCCTACTCCTCCGCCGATGCGCCCTGGGCGCGGAGCGCCTGTTTCGACCTGTATCCCATGGCATCCCTGTTCAAGATCATCACCGCCTCGGCGGCGCTTGAGACCAAGCGCATCACCCCGGAGACGGTGGTCGAGTTTCGCGGCAGGTCCTACTCGGAGAACCCCCGTTACTGGGACATAAATCCCCGGGGCGGCAACAACCGCATGGACGTGACCCATGCCATGGGCAAGTCCATCAATCCCGTCTACGGACGGGTTGCCAGCGACCTGGCCGGCAAGACCTCGCTCATGGAACTGGTTCACCGTTTCGGCTTCAATCAGACGCTGCTGACCGGCACACCGGCCAAGGCGAGCAGGGCCGGCGAACCCCGGGACGACCATGGTCTGAAGCTGATGGGCGCCGGGCTCGATCACGAGGTCAAGATCTCGCCCTTGCACGCGGCGGTGATTATGGCCGCCATCGCCAATAACGGCCTGATGATGTCACCCAGCCTGACCGACCGGGTGGTGGATGACAGGGGGACGGTAAAAGAGACCCATACACCCCGTGAATTACGCCGGCTGGTGTCGCCTGAAACAGCCGTTTCCCTGACGCGGATGCTCTCCAGCACCGTCACCAGCGGCACGTCGCGGCGGGCCTTCCACGACCAGCGCGGTCGGCCGCGCCTGGGTGTAAATGTCGCCGCCAAGACCGGTTCCATCGACGGTAGCGACCCCAAGGGCCACTATTCGTGGTTTGCCGCCTTTGCGCCGATACAGGAACCGCGCATCGCGCTGGTGGCCCTGGTCATCAATGAGGACAGGTGGCGGATCAAGGCAACGCAGGTGGGAGAACAGGCTTTGGAGGAATTCTTCAGGCGGTGATCTGCGAGGGGGCCCTACGCTCCATCGGGTGTATAGCTCTTTAACATCAGCTCACCGTCCGCCATCTCGCCGTAGGTGAACTGCTCCATCCAGTCCCCCAGGGAGAGGATGGTGAAAGGCGCCGCATCCAGTTCTTCGCGAAAGCCCAGGTGGAAATGGCCGGTGACCAGGCCGTCACATCCCTGTTGCTGCACGGAACGGGCAAAGTCGCGGATGATGCCGCGGTAATCCCATCGCTGGGTCTTGGCCTGATACCCGGAGCGGCTGGCATGCTGGAGGCGTTCCTTGATCCGCATGGCCAATGACGGCGGGAAATGGGCAACGGCGGCGGCCGTGACACGGTTGTGCAGCAGCCGGCGCAACAGACGGTAACCGTGGTCAGCCCGGTTGATCTGGTCACCATGGCAGAGAAAGAGCCGCCGCCCTTGCACCGTCATGATGGCGGGACCGGCATGGACCTCGGCCCCCAGGCGGTCGCGAAACAGGGCACCCAGGTGAAAGTCGTGGTTGCCCTCGAAGCAGACCAGGCGGCAGCCGCTGGCTGCCAGCGATTGAAGCGCATCCAGCACGGCATCGTACTGACGGAAAGGGTTCGAGGGGAAACCCAGCCAGAAGTCGAACAGGTCGCCCATGATGAACAGGGTTTCCGTGTTCCCCTCCAGCTCGGCCAGGAACGCAAGCAGGAGACGGTAGTTGCGGTCGGCCGGCGCCACCAGGTGGGCATCGGCAAGAAATATGGTTCGCATGACGGGGATTGTGCTGTCACTCCCCGCAGAAGTCAACAGGGAATAGAGGTTTGTCGATATGGCCTTCGTACACAATGTGGAAATAGTTTGGGACGACCTGATGGATGCCTTCACCAGCGGCCAGGGGGACCGGGTGTATTTTCTGGACCGCGTGACCGGCGAGATCTTTTTCGTCCCCTCTGCCCTGGATGACGAGGAGTTCTGGCGCCAGGTGGAAAACAACCGGGAACGTTTTCTGGAAATACCCCGCTTCGACTACGGGGTCGAGCGCCAGATCATGTCCGGCTTCATCGGGGCCATAGAGGACACGGGACTCAAACGGCTGCTGGACGGTTCGCTGGTCGGCCGAAAACCATACGGCAAGCTGAACGATATCATCTCCTTTTTCCCCGAGGAGCAGGAGCGGCTGCTGTAGATCAATGACGAATTCCTTGCCAGCCGGGTCAAACACTGGCTTGAAGAGAACAACCTGTTCACCGGCGACGTGGAGGCAATGCTCGTATCAAGGATTTGAGAGGGCAGTATGCATCACGCGCATCATGAAGTCCACGTCCGTAACCGTAACGACCACGGCCGCCTGATCGCCGCCATCCTGCTGCTGGGCCTGCTGGCGGCCGCCGGTTACGCCTTGCATCATACCATCTCCTGTTTCCTGCTCTCCTGGGTCATCGCCTACCTGCTGGACCCGCTGGTCGTACACCTCGAAAGCCGGCGCTTCAAGCGCATCTATGCCCTGGGCTTGCTGTATTCACTCCTCGGCCTTCTGACCATCTTCTTCTTCACCTTCATGGTTCCCAAGCTCACCATGGGCTGGAACAGCTTTGTCAGCGACCTGCCGCTGTACATGCAGAAGATCAAACTGATCGTCACGGAGTGGAAGGATCAACTTCCCGACCGCTATGGTTCGGACGAGATCCAGTGGCTCCTGGACAAGCTCTCGGCCAACATCGACGCCGCGGCCGAGAACGCCGGCATGAAGTTCTACGACTTCGGCACGCGCATCTTCTTCAACATCTTCAATATCGTTCTCTCTCCGATCCTGGTTTTCTTCATGCTCTATTACAAGGATACCGTCATCGATACGCTCGCCTCGTGGATACCGGCGCGTCACCGGGAGATCATCCTGGCCATCGGACGCGAAGTCAACAGCAGCATCGGCGGCTACCTGCGCGGCCAGTTTATCGTCTCCCTCATCGTGGGGCTTTTGTCATCGCTGGCGCTCTTTTTCCTGGATATCCACCACCCGATCTTCTGCGGCATTTTTGCCGGTCTCGCCTCCATACTCCCTTTCATCGGGGTCATCATCGCCGTTCTGCCGGCGGCGTTCTTTGCCTGGTTCAAGTTCCAGACCCTGGCCGCACTGGCCAAAACCGGCATCGCCTTTGCGGTGATCTATTTCCTGGAGGGGTACATCATCAAGCCGGTGGTTTTCAAGAAGTCCATGAACCTCAATCCCCTGGTGACCATCATCATCGTCATGGCCCTGGGCGAACTGCTCGGCTTCTGGGGCATCCTCCTCGCGCTTCCCATCGCATCGGCCATCAAGATCGCCTGGGGACATGTCCAGAAAGGCGATTTCAGTGATCCATGGTAGGATTGCCCACCCCCCCCTTATCCAGATTCAGGCAGAACAAGCTGGAAATATCCCCTCATGCCCATGAGGGAGATTTAGCGGTTGACATTTATGCCGCTCCCCTCAAAATAGACCTATGATCACAACCGTTATAAAAATTACCGGCATGTCCTGCGCCAACTGTGCAGCCAGGATCGAGAAGGGTATCGGCGCACGGGACGGCGTGGCATCGGCCGTGGTCAACTTTGCCACGGAGGAACTGATCGCCAGCCACGACGAGACCGCCATATCCGTCGAGGAAATCGTCAAGGGTGTGGAAGATCTGGGGTACGGCGTGATCCGTCCCGAACCGCCCGGCGAGATGACCTTTGGTGTCCGGGGGCTGCACTGCGCCTCCTGCGTCAACCGGCTGGAAACCCGGCTGCTGGAAGATCCGGCCGTCACCACCGCCGTCGTCAACCTGGCCGCCGAAACCGGCTTTGTCCGTTTTGACCCCGAACGGATCGGACCGGCGGATATATTTGCCGCCGTCCACGCAGCCGGCTATACGCCGGTGGAACTGCACGAGGCCGAGGCGGCCGGTCACGACGACCTGCTCCGGCAGCGGAACTGGTTCATCTTCTCCCTGGCCGCCTCGCTGCCGATCATGCTCACCATGGGGATGCACCACAACCGGGCCGTGATGCAGTTCAACTTCCTGCTGGCCACCGCGGTGCAGTTCTCGGCCGGTCTGATCTTCTACCGTGGTGCCTGGTCGGCCCTCAAAAATCGCAGCGCCAACATGGACGTGCTGGTCGCCCTGGGCACCTCGGCGGCCTATTTCTATTCACTGGCGGCCTTTATCGGGCTGCTCGGCCCGAGCCGGGAGGTCTTCTTCGAGACATCGGCCTGGCTCATCACCTTCATCCGGCTGGGCAAGCACCTGGAGGCGCGGGCACGGGGTAAGGCCGGTGAGGCGCTCAAAAAGCTGCTGCGTCTCCAGGCCGACAAGGCCCGCCTGGTAACGGAGCAGGGTGAAAAAGAGGTGCCGGCATCCATTATCCGGGCGGGCGACGTGGTGCTGGTACGCCCCGGCGAGACCATCCCGGTGGATGGCGAGGTTATGGATGGCAGCGGGGCGGTGGACGAGGCCGTGATCACCGGCGAATCCATGCCGGTGATGAAGAAGCCCGGCGACACGGTCACCGGCGCCACCATCAACCGGAACGGCGTGTTGCGCATACGGGCCACCCGCGTGGGCGAGGCAACGCTCTTGGCCCAGATCGTCCGCATGGTGCGCGAGGCCCAGGGGGACAAGGCCCCGATCCAGCGTTTCGCCGACGCCGTCTCGGGCTGGTTCGTGCCGGCGGTGATCATCCTGGCCCTGGCGACCTTCCTGATCTGGTTCTTCCCCCTGCATGCCGCTTTCCTGACCGCCTTCCGCTTTGCCATTGCCGTGGTGGTGATCGCCTGCCCCTGCGCCATGGGGCTGGCCACCCCCACCGCCATCATGGTGGGAAGCGGCATCGCCCTGGGACGCGGTATCCTGGTCAAGAAAGGGTCGGCCCTGGAAACCATCTCGCGCCTGCAGGTCGTGCTCCTGGACAAGACCGGCACCCTGACCACCGGCAGCCCGACCATGACCGATCTGGTTCCGGCGGCCCGCAACGTGGACCCGGAAAAGCTGCTGGAATGCTTGGCCACGGCCGAGGCCCACTCTTCCCATCCCCTGGCCCAGGCCGCGGTGACGGCGGCCGCGGAGGCCGGGGTGCAACCGGGAGAGGCCGGTGAGTACGAAGAGCGGGGCGGGTTCGGCATCACCTGCACCTACAACGGCATCCGCCTGGCGGTGGGCAACGAACGCTTGATGGAGGAGGAAGGCATCAGCCTGCGGCACCTGGAGGACAAGGCCGGAGAACTGGCCGGCGCGGGCAAGTCGCTGATCTACGTGGCCGCCGGCACGGCACTGGTGGGGCTGGCAGGCTTTGCCGATACCCTCAAGCCCGGTTCCGCCGAGGCGGTTGCCGCATTCCGCCGCATGGGGATCAGGACCTGCATGATCACCGGCGACCATGCCGATGTGGCCGAGATCGTGGCGGAGCAGGTGGGGGTTGACAGCTTCGAGGCCGAAGTTCTGCCGGCACGCAAGCAGGAGGTGGTCCGGGAATACCAGCAACGTGGGATGATTACCGGCATGGTGGGTGACGGCATCAACGATGCCCCGGCCCTGGCCATGGCGGACGTGGGTATTGCCATCGGCGGCGGCACGGACGTGGCCAAGGAGACCGGCGACATCGTCCTGATCCGGGACGACCTGCTGGATGCGGTGCGCGCCATCGTCATCGGCCGCGCCACCCTGGCCAAGGTCAAGCAGAACCTGTTCTGGGCGTTGTTCTACAACATCCTCGGCATCCCCGTCGCCGCCGGCATGCTCTCCCGCTACGGCATCACCCTCAAGCCGGAATACGCCGGCCTGGCCATGGCCTTCTCCTCCGTATCGGTGGTGCTCAATTCCCTATTGCTCAGGCGGGTGGCGCGGCAGTTGTAAACCAGGGTGCGGAAGGGCGGCCATTACTTCTACTCATTTATTGCCTAGTTCTACATTTATGTGAAGCAGGATAAGGGGCGTGAGAGTATATGCGGGTACTGGACGAAAACATGGTGTGGCTGGTGACACGGCTTGCGGAATAGCGGAACGGGGAGGTAAAGCCCCCTCCCGGATCGGGAGGGGGTTGGGGGTGGTCGGCCTTACAGCCGCGCCTTGGCCGCCGCGATCACGGCCGCGTAATCCGGCTCGCTGGTCACCTCGGGGACATGCTGGATGTAGCGGATGGTGTCCTTGGCGTCGATCACGAAGATCGTGCGCGAGAGCAGCATCAACTCCTTGATCAACACGCCGTAGTTCTTCCCGAATGAGCGGGTCTGGTAGTCGGACAGGGTGGTCACTCTGTCGATGCCGGCCGCGCCGCACCAGCGCTTCTGGGCAAAGGGAAGATCGAGGCTGATGGTCAGCACCGCCACTGCACCCGGCAGATTGGCCGCCTCCTGGTTGAAGCGGCGGGTTTCGGTGTCGCATACCGGGGTATCCAGTGACGGTACGGCGCTGATGATCCTGACCTTGCCGGCCGAACTGGCCAGGGTGACCGGTCCCAGGCCGTTGTCCACCACGCTGAAGTCGGGCGCCTTGTCGCCCACCTTGAGTTCCGGCCCGACCAGGGTCATGGGGTTGCCCTTGAAGGTAATGATTCCTGTGCGTTCTTCTGACATCGGTATCCTCCCAAAATTTTCTTTATGTCCGTCAAGTCTATTACATCCCGGACAAAATGCAATCTACCGTTTCGTAACAATCTCCAGAAACTGCATCGCCAGGCGATAGGTAAGCCCCCAGAGCACCGGTTTTCCCGGCTGGGGAAGCCGGATGGCGGGGACATCGAAGGCCTCCTCGGCAAACCGGACCGGGGCAATGACGTGGCGCTCGGCCGCTGTCAAGTCGTCCATCCGCACCCAGAAGGCATCGGACACCTCATCGTTCGGAACCGGCTCCCCATACGGCCCGTCTATTCCATAGACAAAACAGGAAACACGCACCGGCAGATGCATCCCCGCAATATCCGTCAATCGCCCCAGACAGGGAACGGCTCCCAGGTCCAGACCGATCTCCTCGCCCGTTTCCCGTTCAGCGGCCTGACGTGGTTCTTCCCCCTGCTCGACCCTGCCGCCCGGAAACGCCAGGTTTCCCGACCAGGGATCACGCTCATTGGCAGTCCGCTCAATGAAAAGCATCTCCATGTCATCACCGCCATGCCGCAGGATCATGGCAACGGCAGCGCGGGTGCGGCCGTCATCGGGAGGGTCGTCCGGTCGCAGCCGGGCCAGCAGGTGTGCGATGCGCTCAAAGGCAAGCGGGGTCATGGGTGTCCTTGGTTTGATTGGTACAAAAGACTCTTTGGAATATGATGCGGAATTTGAAACCGTTGCCTCTGGATTCTCATTGAAAGGCCCGGCGCACGTACTGCATGCGTGCGATGGATTATAATGGGCCACGATGGAAATGTAAATTGCATCTTTCACCGCAACCGATACCAGCGTGAAAGACGACGGGACACTACCGGCAGACCTGGGGGAAACGGATAAGAGAACGACGTGGCCGGAAAAAAATCTTGACACCCTTTGAAGAATGAACTATACAAATTGTCTGTTTTTTTGGAGTACAGCTTATATATTCCAGCCTCTTTGGATATCCATAAGAGGCTTTTTCAACACCTGTCCGTTACCCCCACAGACATGGACGGGACAAAACCGAATGGCAGTGTAGCTCAGTTGGCTAGAGCAAGCGACTCATATTCGCTAGGTCCGGGGTTCGAATCCCTGCACTGCCACCAATTACCGGAAACAGCTAATCATGCAACATGGTTAGCTGTTTCCGGTTGTAGCATCGTCACATACCGGCATACCGCTGATACACGGATTTGCCTCACCTTGCCTCTCCCCGCCTGATTCTGTACGGCATTTACAAATGATGATTATGCGGTAAGCTTATTGACGACAGTGAAGGAGGAAATCCAGATGGCGACCTCTCGACGCGATTCAACCAGAAGCGAACCCGACCTGCATACATGCCGCACGGAGCGTATCGTGGACGGATTGTCACGATGCTTGGCCAACGACTCGAAATGCAGATATGCACTGCCGGCCGGCTCAACAACCACGTATTGCATGCATCGGGACAATAGGCATTTTCAAAGCACGGCCATTCTGGATGCTCCGCGGCAGCCGGTGAAATCGATAACCTTCAAGAAAAAATAGCTGTAACCGTAACCATCATCTGCAAACAATACCGACAGGCGTTGTCAGACTATCCGTACACCCCACTAGTTGACCCCACCGCTTCATACTCAGCAAGATTGGGCTATTACACGTACAATACTTCCTTGTTCACTCTGGCACGACATCGGGATATGGGGTATAGTCGTGACCGGCAGAACATACCCGCCCGAAAGCCCGGCAGGCGATCTTCCTGCCCGCTGGATCATCACTATAATTGGAAGCAAAGGAGAGATGGCGTATGAGATACGTGACACTTGGCAAGACCGGTTTGACTGTTTCGGAAGTCGGATTCGGATGCATCCCCATAATCCGCCTTTCCACGGATGACGCGGTAGGGGTGCTCCGGCACGCCCTGGAGCGGGGAATCACCTATTTCGATACGGCGAACGCCTATCGGGACAGCGAAGAGAAGATCGGGACCGCGTTTGCCGGCATGCGGGACAAGGTGGTCCTTGCCACGAAGACGCTGCTGCGTGGGGCCGAGGGGGCGATGGGGCATCTGGAGAACAGTCTTCGGATGCTGCGGACGGATCATATCGATCTGTATCAACTCCACCAGATCGCCCAAGAGAAGGACTGGCAGGAGGTAACGGGACCGGCGGGCGCGCTCGAGGCGGTCATGAAGGCCAAGGCCGCCGGCAAGGTCAGACACGTCGGCGTGACGTCGCACAGTCTGCAGATGGCGCTCACCATGGTGAACAGCGGCCTTTTCGACACGATCCAGTTTCCTTTCAACCTCATCGAGGAGGCGGCAAAGGACGAACTGCTCGGGGCGGCCCGGAACAGGGGGATGGGCTTCATCGTCATGAAACCTTTCGGCGGCGGCGCGATCGACAACGGAAGCGTGGCCTTCAAGTATCTGCGGGATCACTCCGATGTGATACCGATCCCCGGCTTTGAATCCATCGAACAGGTGGACGAGGTCATTTCCTTTTATTCGGAAGCCAATGTGATCACCGACAAGGACCGCGAGATCATGGAGGGCTATCGCAGTACGCTGGGCAAGAGATTCTGCCGGCGCTGCGAGTACTGTCAGCCGTGCCCCCACGGGGTAATGATAACGCCGGCCATGGGCTATCCGATTGTCGCCGCCCGGATGTCGCCATCCGTTGCGGTGGAATTCTGTAAAAAACCGATGGAAAGCGTGCTGCTCTGCACCGGGTGCGGCGCCTGCGTCGAGCGCTGCCCCTACGAATTGCGGATCCCCGAAATCCTGAGCGCCAATTACGCGCTCTATGAGGGACACCTGAAACAAAAGCCGGCCTGACGCGGGAGGGTCCGTGGGGCCCGCCTTTGGGCACACTATGGACTCGCAGGGCGCCACAGAGCCGTCCCCCGTGGGCGCGGCCCCCGGATAACCTGCCGTGGAAACGATTCTGTACATGAATCGCGCCCCGGTTTCGCGGAAAACCCGGCCGCCGAAAAACCTGTTTTCCGGAAAGACAAAGCATCTTGCATTTTATGGCTCAAATCCGTATACTTGCCAACTTCACAACCTTTCGGGCAAGGAGATCCATGTGATCCAGATCGATTTCGACAAGATGGGCGGCCTGATTCCGGC
>JAATGX010000257.1 GCA_015688915.1 Desulfuromonadales bacterium | reverse complement strand
GCCATTCAAGCGTGGCGGTGCTTGCACAACGGCGAGTATCCCGCCCGGATCGCCGACTTAAAACAGGCCGGCCTGCTGCCCCACTGGACCTTTTTCAACCTGCCGATCCCCTTCTGGCTGACCGGGCAGTATCTGCCGCTCTGGTTCATTATCCTGTGCGTGCTGTTCAATATCTGGATGGACCGGCATGCCTCGCGGGATCTGGACGGCAGCATGCGTTTCCGGATACGCACCGTCCCGAACGGGGAGAAATAGCATGGACGCGCCCGCGGTACACCTGCTCCCTCTCGCCATGGTGGTCGGGCTGTTCGCCCTGTTCATCCTCTCGGGCATGCGCACCAGAAGCAGGCAGGCTTCCGAATACGGTTTCGGCGGGGGATATACCGGCCGGATGGGCATCGGGGCGGCCATTGCCAGCAACTGGATGAGCGCCGCCAGCTTCCTGGGGTTGGCGGGGATGTTCTATCTCAGGGGATACTTCGCCATGGCCTACGTGGTGGGGTGGACCGGCGGGTACGTGCTGCTCCTGGTGCTGATGGCCACCCAGATCCGCCGCTTCGGCAAATACACCGCCCCGGACTTTGTCGGTTTCCGCTACGAATCGGAGGTGGCCCGTACCCTGGCGGCGGTCATTGCCATCGTTATTGCCGTCATCTACAGCGTGGCCCAGTTTCGCGGCATCGCCCTGATGGTGTCATGGTTGTTCGGCATCGCCTACACCCCGGCGGTGATCATCGGCGCCTCGCTGGTGGTCAGCTTCGTGGTCGTCTCCGGCACCATGGGGGTGGCCCGCAACCAGAAACTGCACTACTTCGTGCTGATCACCACTTTTATCCTGCCGCTGATGCTGTTGACCCGCAAGCTGGGCTATTTCTGGCTCCTGCCCCAGTTCGGCTACGGCGCGGCCATCAGTGAACTGCAGCAGCAGTTCGGCTTTGCCTGGTCCCAGCCGTTTGCCGGCTACTCCCCCTTTGCCTGGTTTGCCCTCTGTTTTTCCCTCATGTTCGGCACGGCCGGCCTGCCCCATGTGCTCTCGCGTTTCTACATGGTGCCCGGCATCCGTGACGCCCGCTGGGGGGTGGTGTGGGGGCTGTTTTTCATCGCCCTCATCTACTGGTCGGCACCGGCATATGGCGTGCTGGCGCGCCTGTTCGAGGCGCGGGGCGGTATTCCCTTCAACTCCGCCGACCTGGCATCCGCCGACATGGTAGTCCTTTCGGCTGCCCGCAACGGCGGCCTGCCCCCGTGGGTGACCGGCCTGCTGGTGGCCGGCGGGATGAGTGCGGCATTCTCCACGGTGGCCGGGTTGATGCTGACCGGTTCGGCCTCGTTCTCCTACGATATCTATCCCCGCCTGATCCGACCGAACGCTTCGGAGACGGACAAGGTCTATGCGGCCAAGGGATTTTTCCTGGTGCTGTCCCTGGCGGCGCTGGCGTTGTCCCTGCGCCCCACCGACATGATGATCGCCGAGATCGCGGCCCTGGCCTTTGCCCTGGCCGGCAACACCATCTTTCCGGCCTTCCTGCTGGGGATCTGGTGGGGCCGGGCCAATGCCGCCGGGGCGATCAGCGGCATGCTGACCGGGGTGGCGATCACCTTTGCCCCGGTCGCAGCGGGCAATTCCGCGCCGCTCCTGTCCCACCTGTTTCCCGTCACCTCCTCCGCCTTTCTCGGCGCGCCGGTGGTGATCGCCGTGATGATCGCGGTTTCGCTCGTGACCACCCCTCCGTCGAAGAGGATTCGTTCCTTTTTGAGCCGCGATGTGCATGACTGTCCGGAGGAATAATGCCGATCGTCATTTCGTCCAAGGGGAGTGATATCAACGCCTGGCGGCCGGCCGCGGATTTCGGGGTGACGTTCCGCCGGGCGCTGCTCGACAAGACCGCCACCCTGACCTCCGCACAGGCCGAAACCCTTTTCCGGGACGTGGGGGAGGAGCTGGAGCGGCGTGCCCATGGTCACGATGCCGCCCTGGCCGGTATCAGGCTCCTGATGGAGGAGGCCGCGACCACCACTGAACCCGCCCGTCTCGGAGACGTGATACGCGAGTTCTACGGCGCCTGCTATGCCCTGTTTGCCCGGCATCGCTCGGCCCCTGCCTTCTACCGGATCAGCGAGGCATTTCTCGCGGTTGTGGCCAGGAGAGCGGTTGACTTCGCCATGACGGTGCCGGGCCTTGCCAACGACACCACCCCGCTCTCGGCGCTGATTACCTTGGGACCGGCCGGCCGTCACGAGTTTTCACCGTACTGCCGACTGCAACTGGTACTGGTCCATGACGAGGCGGGTCCCATGCCGGACGGATTGGGCCAAGCCCTGCATGAGTTCTTCGAGTCTGTCGGGTTGCATCCGGATACTGCCATAACACCCCGCAATCCGGGCTGGTGCGGCACCCTGGTCCAATGGCGGCAACGTCTCGCGGACGAGTTGGAAGAGGGTGCGTCGGTGGATTTGATAGATCTGCTCCGTCTGGCCGACCAAACCGCACTTCTTGCCGCCGAGGGGTTGGCGGGCGAGTTCGGCGCTCTTTGTCTGTCGCTGCTGCGGAATAGTCCCGCTACCCTGGCCTTCCTGGTGACACGGATCCTGGGGCTTTCCAATGGCCTCGGCGTCATGGGCGGACTGCGCCTGGAGCGGAGCGGTCCTTATCGCGGCCGGTTCGCCCTGCTGGATCATGCCCTGCTCCCCCTGACTGCATCGGTCACGGCACTCTCTCTGATCACGGGGGGAACCGCCGTCGGGACCCCCCAGCGTATCCGAGAATTGCTGGCACGCAGGAAACTGAACGTTGAGCAGGCGGAGCGGCTGCTGGAGGCCTGGCATACCCTGAACGAACTGCGGCTGGCCCGCGAACGGGACCTGTTCCCGAACTGGGACGATCAGGCATCGCTCTACCTCGTCCCCGAAACGCTACCGGACGCCGACATGGAACGCCTCCGGGAGGCGCTCGAAATAGTTGCCATCCTTCAGCGGCATGTGGCCATCACTTTCAGCGCATGGGAGGAGCAGGCCGCATGCTGATCTCCCTGTCGACCGGCACGCTTTTCACCCTGCCGTTGCAGCGCGCATTCGAGCTCGCCGCCGAGGTCGGTTTCGACCGAGTCGAATTGATCATAAACCAGGATTTTCAGAGGGTAAACCCGGTTAAACTGATCGCGTCCCTGCAGGAAATCACCACGATCCACTCCATCCATGCCCCGTTCATGCCGCTGGACGGCTGGGGCGGTCCGGTGGATTCCCTCAAGCGTTGCGTTGCCCTGGCGGCGGAGTGTGGCATCCCATTGGTCAATTTCCACCCCCCCTCCTGGATGGGGCTTGAGATCGGCTTTCTGCGCTGGCTCTACAGCGTACGCGATTTCCAGAAGGAGGTCGGGCTGGGTGGCCGGGTGGTCGTCACCATCGAAAACATGCCCTGGGTGGGGAAGATGAAGATCAACCCGCACATTCTCTCCCACACGCAGCGCATGATTGAATTCATCAATGAACACAACCTGTTCATGACCTTTGACTGCACCCATATGGGATCGGGCAAGACCAATTTCATCAATGACTTCTACCTCTGTTATGAGAGCGGCCGCATCAGGAATATCCATTTCTCCGATTACGGCCATGGGCGGGAGCATTTGCTGCCTGGGCGCGGCATCCTGCCCCTGACCCGCTTCCTGAATCACCTGCGCAACACCGACTACCGGGATACGGTGACCCTGGAGCTGAATCCGGCCGAATTTCCCAAGGGAGAGCGCATCATATTTGAAAGTTTGCTGGAGATCATGGCGTTTCTCCGCAAGGAAACCTGGAAGCCGGTCGACGAGCAGGTGCAGGCATACGACCGGAGCTTCACGTCCGTTTCAGCGCCGGGCTAACATCATTCCGGGCTATCGGTTTTTTGGGCCCGCTCAAAACTCCGAACCCGAACTTCGAACCCTACGGTTATAATGTCAGACAAATATATTGAAAAATCGTTTCTCTACCTGCTGTGCCTTTCGCTGCTGATCCATCTGGGCGTGTTTGCCCTGCTGTATTACCTGCCCGAAACCAAACAGCCGCCACCCAAGGAACCGGTATTCGTCGACCTGCAACAGGTGCCCGCGTTGAAGCCGCAGCCGCCCCGACAGCAGGAGGTGAAACGTTTCTCGGAGCAGCGCACAAGGGTGGAACGGGAGATGGCGCCGCGCGGCGCAAGCCCCCACGAAGTTGCCCCGGCTGTTCCCCGCCCGTCAGCCAGGCCCCAACCGCCGGTAGCGGGCAGGACGGCACCCCGCGAGAGCACCCCTCCGGTGCCGTCGGGATCATCGATATCGAGCCTGCTGAGGCCGCGACAGCAGGCCGCTCAACAACAAGCCCCGCCAAATCTCCTTCCGGGCGCCAACCGCATGGCCAAGCTGGAAGACACCTACCGGCGCAAGTTCGAAAAGGACGTCGACGAAGGGGACACGCGTTTTCTCAACAGCGACGACATCCAGTTCGGCTCATTCCTGAGACGATTCGAGACGTCTGTCTACGGTGTCTGGCGCTATCCGGCCGAGGCGGCCAACAGGGGTATCGAGGGGATTACGCCGGTCAAGATCACTTTCAATCGCCGGGGAGAGATCGTGCATGTGCAACTGCTGGAGACCTCCGGCAGCAGGATCCTGGATGACGAGGTGCTGCGCACCCTGAAGGAGGTCGGCCCGGTGGGCGCTTTTCCCAAGGGATACGACAAGGATGAGTTCAACCTGATCGCGTTTTTTCAGTACGGCGGGACGCGGAGGGCGCTGCGGTGACTGAACGCGCCTTCCTGATAGCCGCGCCCCAGAGCGGCAGCGGTAAGACAACCGTATCCCTGGCTATCATGGCGGCTCTGGCGCGGCGCGGCCTGACGGTGGCCCCCTTCAAGTGCGGGCCGGACTTCATCGATCCCGGATACCACCGCCTGGTCACGGGCT
Source organism: Desulfuromonadales bacterium (assembly GCA_015688915.1). Classification (GTDB taxonomy): domain Bacteria; phylum Desulfobacterota; class Desulfuromonadia; order Geobacterales; family Pseudopelobacteraceae; genus JACPFJ01. The sequence goes on along the minus strand of JAATGX010000257.1, from coordinate 8,522 downwards.
GTCCTTCCGTCAACCTGGACGGCTGGATGTGCCCCGAGGCGTTCGTTCGCGACACCTTCCGTCGGCACGCGGCAGGGTCTGACGTGGCGGTGATCGAAGGGGTAATGGGGCTGTTCGATGGCTTTGGGGCTTCTTCCACGGAGGGGAGCAGCGCCCAGGTGGCGGCCATCACCGGGGCGCCGGTGGTGCTCGTGGTCAACGCCCGCGGCATGGCGGCCAGTGCGGCGGCCCTGGTGAAGGGGTTTGCCGGATACGATCCCCTGGTTCGGCTGGCCGGGGTAATCTTCAACAATGTGGGGAGTGAAGCCCATGCTGAACTGCTGTGCCAGGCGATGGCCAATTCCCTCCCGGACATGACGGTATTCGGCTGTATCCCCCGGGACGAATCCTTGGCGATCCCCTCGCGCCACCTGGGGCTGGTCACGGCCGAGGACAACCCGTTGCCCCCCGAATATCTGGAGCGGCTGGCGGCCATGGCGGAACGGCATCTGGATCTGGATGGACTGGCTGGGCTCCAAATCCCCCCTAGCCCCCCTTTTGCAAAGGGGGGGACATGGCTGGATGCCGATGCGGGCCTTTCTCCCCCCTTTGCAAAAGGGGGGGCGGGTGGGATGTCGCCTGTCCCCATCGCCGTGGCCCGGGACAGCGCCTTCTGCTTTGTGTACGAGGACAACCTGCGCCTGCTGCGGGAGGCGGGGGCGGAACTCGTCCCCTTTTCTCCGCTTGATGACGCTGTCCTGCCCCGGGGAATCGGAGGCATCTACCTGCCGGGGGGATATCCCGAACTGTACGCGGAACGGCTGGGCGCCAACACCGCCATGAGAGCGGCCATTCGGGCTGCCGTGGAGAGCGGCATGCCGGTCTACGCCGAATGCGGCGGCCTGATCTACCTGACGGAGGGGATGGACGGCTCTGCTTTCGATTTCGTGGGTATTTTTCCGCTACGGGCGCGCCTGTTGCCCAGGCGCAAGGCCCTGGGTTACCGACGGGTGGATTTTCTGGCCGATTCCATTGTCGGGAACGTCGGAGACACGGCGCGCGGCCATGAGTTTCATTATTCCGAGATCAATGAGATGCCCGCAAATATTGACCGTTGTTACCGGGTATCCAGGCAGGAGAGGGAACTGGGGGTGGAAGGATATCGCTACCGCAATTGCCTGGCCTCCTACATCCATCTGCATTTCGGCAGCAATGCCGGCAGTGCGCCGGCCTTTGTGGCAGCCTGCGTCACCCATCGCCAGAAAGCAATGCCATCAACAAGCCGAACATGACGTTCCCGGTCATGCCCGGCTCTCCCTCCCCGAGTTCCTACCAAACCCTTTCAGCAGCGACAGCAGCGTGCAGTGAGACTTCAACGTAACCGAATAATGACCAAGATGTTACACCTCTTCCCGCGGAATATCTGGTAAGTAGGTTCCTGGATTGCGGCGTTGACGGTGAACCGGCCCGCATGGCAGCCACTCGCCGGAAGCCCCCGTCTGCGTTGCATTGCCGTGCAATCGATATCGATAACCAGGGAGGAACATGAGCATGTCACACAACGACGATACCAACGACGAATTGGAAAAACCGGTTTCAAGGGGCATCAACAGGCGCGAGTTCATCAAGATCACCGTGGCCGGCGTCGGCGCCGTCACGGCAACCATGGCCCTGGGAGGGTGCGGTTCCGACTCGCAGCCGGCAGCGCCCACCAGCGCGAATTTCGCGGTGATGAGCGACCTGCACTACTATGACCCCACCCTGGGGACGAAGAGCGCCGATTTCCTGGAATACGTCGCCGGCGACCGGAAGATGATCGCGGAGAGCCAGGAATTGCTGAACGCGGCTGTGGCCGACATCATGGCGAGGAAGCCGGACTTTGTCCTCGTCCCCGGCGACCTGACGAAAGACGGGGAAAAGCAGAATCACCAGCAGGTGGCGGCAAAGCTGGGCGAGCTGAGGAGCAAGGGGATCAAGGTCTACGTCATTCCGGGCAACCACGACATCAAAAACCCCGCCTCCTACCAATATCCCGACAACGCAACAAAGCTCAAGATCCCAAATATTCAGCCGGCGGATTTCAAGAGCATTTACAGCGATTGCGGCTACGGCGCGGCCCTGGCCCAGGACCCCGCCTCCCTGAGCTACGTGGCCGAACCGGTGCCCGGCCTGTGGGTCATCGCCATCGACTCCTGCAAGTACGCCAACAACGACAACCTGCCGGCTCCCGAGACCGGTGGCGCCATTACCGACGCGACCCTGGCCTGGATCAAAACCCAACTGGCTGCGGCGAAACAGCAGGGCAAGACCGTCATCGGCATGCTCCACCACGGCCTCTGGAAGCACTTCTCCCTCCAGGATACCCTTTTTGCCGAATATCTGGTGGACGACTGGCAGACCCGCTCGAAAACCCTTTCCGACGCCGGGCTCACGGTGGTCTTCACCGGGCATTTCCACGCCAACGACGTGGTGCGCAACGATTTCACCTCCTCGGTCCTCCACGACATCGAGACCGGTTCCCTGGTGACGGCGCCCAGCCCGTACCGCTTCGTCCAGTTCGACCTGGTCAAGCAGGCCATGACCATTTACACGTCACGGGTGTCGTGGACCACGAACCATTTGTCTGACTTTGTTAGCTTTTCCCAGAATTTCCTTTACGCCGGCCTGGCGGGGGACGGCAGTGGCAATCCCGGTCTCGTGCCGCAGATGCTCACGCCACTGCTCACCGCTCCACCGGCTTACGGCGGCTTAGGCCTGGACCCCACCACCGCCGGCCAGCTCGTCGGTCAGATTACCCCCCTGATTTCCTACGCCATGATGTCTCATTATTATGGCGATGAAAACGGACTGGCGAATGCCAGTTGCGCCTCCCAGGTTGTGCTGAAGGCCCCCTATCCACCCTACCCATTGGCCGCCTACGCCAGCAGCGCATGGGGAACGGCGCTCGCCAACCCGACCGATCCCGCTAACGCCTATCTCATAACTGTGGTCAACGGCGTGTGGATCGATACCGCACCGCCGGACAACAACGTGACGATCACCCCCAACAGGGCTGCCTGACCCTCCGGTCAGGCACTCATCTGCTGCAGGAATTCCAGGCTTTTCAGGCGTCTGCCCGCATGGGCGGCAAGGGCATGATCCAACAAGCCGCCTGCCTGGGAGAGGGTTTCATCGGGGAAGGGGACCAGGCCGAACCGGCCGGTCCCCAGGCAGGCCCGGAGGGTCTTGAGGGTGGTGGCAGCCAGCGGCTTGCCGGTCGTGGCGCAGGAGTGGCAGACCGGTTCATCCCCATTGGGCAGGAGCGCCCCGGCTGGCCCAAAGGGGGCGTCGCACCGGCCGCAGTTCTCCAGGGCAGGGCGATAGCCCAGGATGTTCAACAGGTTGATCTCGAAGAAGCGGCGGTCGTCCTCGACCGCCGCTTCCGTTTCCATGCGGTCCAGCCAGGCCGCCACCAGGCGGTAGAGCCGCGGCAGGGGATGTCCTTCCGGGGTCAGGGCGTCCACCAGTTCGCAGGCGTACAGGGCGTGGGCGATGCGGGCGAGGTCGGCGCGGATGCCGGGATAGATGGTGATGATATCGGCCTGCTGGAGGCTGGACAGGCCGTCCTTGATCCTGGCCTGGGCCTCGATGCGGGCAAAGGTTTCCAGGGCCGCGCCGAAGCGTTTGCGGCTCTTCCTGGCCCCGCGGGCAAAGGCCCTGACGCGGCCCTGCTCCAGGGTGAACAGGGAGACGATCCGGTCGCTGTCGCCATAGTCGAGGGTGGAAAGGACAAAGGCCTGGAGTTTGTCGGTGTGCATCGGCGTCAGTGGGCCTCGCTCCAGTTGGCCCCGAAGCTGAGGTCCACCTTCAGCGGCACCCTGGCCTCCACCGCGTGGGACATCTCCTCCTCCACCAGCAGCTCCATTCGCAGCAGTTCCCCTTCCGGCACCTCCAAGACCAGTTCGTCATGCACCTGCATGACCAGGCGACTTGCCAGCCCCTCGGTGCGGATGCGGCCGTCAACCTTGATCATGGCACACTTGATGATGTCCGCCGCCGAACCCTGGATCGGGTAGTTGATGGCGTTGCGCCGGGCAAAGGCGGCCACGTTGCCGTTCGTGCTGTTGATGTCGGGGATCGGCAGACGTCTCCCCAGGATGGTGGTGACGAAACCGGTTTCCTCGGCTTGGCGGATGCATGAGTCCAGGAAGGCAACGGCGCCGCTGTGGCGCTCCTTGTAGGCGGCGATGAACTCCTCGGCGGTCTTGCGGGCGATGCCCAACTGCTTGGCCAGCGAAAAGGAGCCCTGGCCGTAGATGATACCGAAGTTGATGGTCTTGGCCTGACGGCGCATCTCGCTGGTGACCATCTCGGGAAACAGGCCGAAGACCTCGCTGGCGGTGCGGGTGTGGATATCCTCGTCATTGGCAAAGGCGTGGCAGAAGACCTGGTCGCCGGACAGGTGGGCCAGGACGCGCAGCTCGATCTGGGAATAGTCGGCCGAGAGGATCACGTGCCCCGGCGGGGCGATGAAGGCGTGGCGGATGCGGCGCCCCTCGTCGGTGCGGACCGGGATGTTCTGCAGATTGGGATCGGACGAGGAGAGCCGGCCGGTGTTGGTGACGGTCTGGTTGTAGGAGGTGTGCACCCGGCCGGTCTTGGGACTGACCAGGCGGGGCAGGGCGTCCGTATAGGTGGATTTGAGTTTGGCGACCCCGCGATAATCCAGGATCAGGCGGGCAACCTCGTGTTCCTCGGCCAAGACGGTCAGCACCTCGTTGTCCGTGGACCAGCCGGTCTTTCCCTTGGTTTTCTTGCCGGTCTTCATGTCCAGCCGCTCGAAAAGCACTTCGCCCATCTGCTTGGGCGAGTTGAGGTTGAACGGCCCGCCGGCCAGTTCGAAGATGCGTCCCTCCAGCTCTGTCATGCGGGCGGCGAAGTCCTGCGACAACCCGTCCAGCAGGGCCGTATCCAGCAGTACGCCGTGATTCTCCATTTCGGCCAGGATCGTCACCAGCGGCATCTCAACGGTGCGGAACAGCTCCTCCAATCCTGACTCGGCCAGGAGCGGGCCGAACTTTTGCCGCAGGAGCCAGGTTGCGTCGGCGTCCTCACAGGCGTAGCGCGAGGCGGGCCCGATCTCCACCTGGGAGAAGTTCTTCTGTGTCTTGCCGGTGCCGGTCACCTCGCTGTAGCTGATCATCTTGTGGCCGAGGTGCTCTATGGCCAGAGCGTCCAGGCCGTTTCCGCTACGTGCCGGGTTGAGCACGTAGGAGGCCAGCATGGTGTCGAACCAAATCCCGTTCACCGGGATGCCTTGGTTGGCCAGCACCTGCATGTCGAACTTGATGTTCTGGCCCACCTTGCGGATATCCGGGTTTTCCAGCAGGGGGCGCAGGCGTTGCAGCACCTCTGCACGGGGGAGTTGCCCTTCGACTGCGCTCAGAGACCGTTCCCGTTCAGGTACGCTCAGGGAGTTGTCCGGCGGAGTGTGCGCTGGCTGAGCGAAGTCGAAACCGGTCTGCCCATTACCCGCTGCTCCCTGGGCTTCGAGGGGAGGATGGGTGGCGGGATGGGGTGAGGTCACATGACCTACCGGGATATAGTATGCCTCGTGGTCTTTGAAGGAGAACGACAGCCCGACAACCTCGGCCAGCCGCGGGTCGAGGCTGGTGGTTTCCAGGTCAAAGGCGAATTCGCCGGCTTGTTCCAGTGCGGAGACCAGCGTCTCCAACTCCTCGTGAGACGTGACCGTGTGGTAGCTCTCCGTGGACAGGGTGGCCTGGGCGGTCAGTTCCTTGATCAGCGTGGTAAAGCCGTACTGCTTGAAAAAGGCGTTCAGTGCCGGGGTGTCTGGCTCCCGGGCGACCAGGTCATCCGGGTTGACCTCCAGCGGTACGTTGCGCTCGATGGTGGCCAGGCGGCGCGACAGCAGGGCCTGATCGCGGAATTCGAGCAGCCTTTCGCCGTTCTTCCCCTTGACCTCTCCGGCCCGCTCCAGCAACTGATCCAGCGAGCCGAACTCCTGGATCAGCTTGATGGCGGTCTTCTCGCCGATGCCCGGCACGCCGGGGATATTGTCCGAGCTGTCGCCGGCCAGGCCGAGGATATCCGGCACCAATTCCGGGCCCACGCCGAATCGTTCGAACACCTCGGGGATGCCCGATTGCTTGTCTTTCATGGTGTCCAGCAGGGTGACCCGGTCGGTGACGATCTGCATCAGGTCCTTGTCGCCGGTTACCACCACCACCCGACCGCCCTTGGCGCTGAACCGCCCGGCCAGATCGCCGATGATGTCATCGGCCTCGAAACCCTCCAATTCCAGGGCCGGGATATTGAAGGCACGCACCACCTCGCGGATCGGTCCCACCTGCCGACGGAGGTCGTCCGGCATGGAGGCGCGGTTGGCCTTGTACTCCGGGTAGATATCCGTGCGGAAGGTGATCCGGCCGGCGTCTAACACCACCGCCACATGCTGCGGATCGTGGTCCTTGAGGAGTTTGAGCAGCATCTGGATGAAGCCGTAGATGGCGTTGGTGGGGAATCCGCTGGGGGATGAGAGGTGGCGGATGGCGTAGTAGGCCCGGTAGATGTAGGAAGAACCGTCAACCAGGTAGAGGGTGTTGTCCTTGCTCATGCCGATTCACCTTTGTCCGGTTGTTCACGGATGAATACCACAAACGCCATGCTCGGCCGTCGGCTGGATTCCCGCATGGCGAACTGCATGCCGTCAAAGCGCCATCCCCTGGCGGTCCAGTCGTTGAGCGCCTCTTCGATGGTTTCATCGGTTACGGTCGCAAGTTCGACCACTTTGTATATCATCATCGCACCTCGTGGTGGTTTCGGACATAGTAGCCAATGGCCGCCCCGTCTTCAAGGAGAAACGAAAAAAGGCGACCCGGAAGCCGCCTCTTTTCATCGTACGATGGTTGTGTGCTATTTCTGGAAGCCCAGTTTGGAGGAGATCTCCTCGGCCGCCTTCATGACCAGTGGAATCAGCTCCTTTTCCACGCGGTCATCGGTGAAACGCATGGACGGACCGGAAATGCTGACCGCGCCGATGATACGGCGGGTATAGTCGCGGATGGGTGCGCCGACGCACTTGACACCGATATCCAGCTCTTCGTTGTCAATGGCATACCCTTGTTCGGCAATGACCTTGAGTTGTTTTTTGAGGACATCCCGGTCGGTGACGGTACTGTTGGTGTAACGTTTCAGTTCCTTGGTGGGGAGGTAATTCTCCAGCTCTTCATCGCTCATATAAGCGATCTGGACCTTGCCGGCCGCGGTGCAGTAGGCCGGCAGGCGCGAACCGACCCGCGGTACGACCCGTACGGTCATATCGGTTTCCACGGCATCCAGGTAGATGATGTTGAGTTCCTTGAGGATCGCGACGTAGGTGGTTTCGTTGCACTCTTTGACCAAGGCCTCGAGCACCGGTTTGGACTGGCGCAAGAGTCCCATCTGGCGAATGAATGTCTGACCCAGTTCCAGCGTCTTGAGCCCCAGCCGATAATTTTCCGTCACCCGGTTCTGTTCGATGTAGCCACGCGATTCCAATGTCGCCAGCAGTCTGAAGACGTTGTTTTTATGGAGCTTCAGACGTTTACTGAGCTCTGTGACGCCCAGTTCGTCGATTTCATCGTGAAACTGCTCCAAAAGGTCCAGGGCGTGTGATACGGCCTGAATGAGATAGTCGGATTTTTCTTTTTTTGCCATGGTCGCGTCCTGTCAGGTGGTTTAATGAAGATGTTGCGCTATGTACAACATGTTGAAATATTTAAAAAATATCAGAAGTACGTAAAAACGGGGGTTGATTTGCATCAACCGTCTAAAACATAGAATATGGTTTTATAATTGTCAAGTGCTAAAAATTGCTTTATATTTCATTTCAACACCGGAAAATTCACGCATGCCTGCGGTAGGTAAATAGAACAAAACGAGGGTTGTGGGATGCTGAACCTGAGCAAGAAAATACTCGTTGCTATCGATGGTTCGCCGCAGTCCGACAAGGCCGCCGAGGAGGCGGTCAGGATGGCGACCGACAATCGCAGCCCGTTCAAGAGCCGGATCTATGCCATGTTAATCCTGCCCAATGCCCCTACCGCAACCTACACCGATTTTGTCCCCTCGACCCCGGTCACCGAAACTGCCACGTGGGATGAATTGCGGCAACGGATCTTTTACGTGATCGAAAAATGCGCCTCGGAAAACGAGGTTCCCTTGGAGATGATCGTCGAATATGGCGAGCCTGTGGATAAGCTGCTGGAATTCGCCAAACGGGAAGAGGTCGATGTCATCGTCATCGGCAGTTCGGGCAAGGGTTTCATCCAGCGCAGGTTGAAAGGGAGTGTGTCCCACAAGGTAGCCACCAGCGCACCCTGCTCGGTCTATATCGTGCGGGGATAACTTAGAACCTGCCACAGAGACACGGAGAAAATCGAACAAGGCAGAGTAACAGAGGATGAACGGGATGAAAGCATAAAAATGAAGGGGCTGTCCTATCAGGTCGTTGAATTTTAGCCCAATTTGATGCCTATTTGAGCTACCAATCGTTTTTTTGC
>JAATGX010000006.1 GCA_015688915.1 Desulfuromonadales bacterium | reverse complement strand
TCGCGCCGACATAGATGAAACAGGTAAAGACATTCTGGAAACTCGTAACCACCATGGTGAACACGTTGACCACCCCGGAAGGATCGGTAATCAGCGTCGTGCCCGGAATCAGCTTCATCGTGAAATGCAGCAGATGGTAGACGAGGAACAACAGGATGACAACGCCCGACCAGATCATGTTTTCGCTGGCAAAGGTCGTTTTCTGGGTGACCTTGACCGCGTACTGCTGCGGCCGTCCGCCGCTGTTCTCCAGGGTCAACTGGATGCCGAACCAGATATGGATGGATACGGCGGCCAGCATGAAGAGCCGGAATGCCCAGACCAGGGGAGGCAGGGCGTGGAGGTGTTCGGCATAGGCGTTGATGCCTCCGTGGAGCCACCCGAAGATGGTCGTGTTGCCGATCAGATGGACCAGGACGAACAGGATCATTAATTGGCCCGTGATCGCCATCAGGATCTTTCTGCCGATGGATGACGTGGTGAGTTGCATATCTACCTTCCTTTTCTAGAGTGTGGAACTGCGATGAAAGATTCGTTTGAAGTGCGGATAACCCGCAATGACGGGAAGTTATCGGTATCCGGGGGGACCACGCCAGCGCAATCTGTTGACAACCTGCATACCATCCTCCTTCGAGTTTATTTGATGTGCGGTCTGCTATCGTAGTCGTGGTGTGCGGCTCTGCATTTTCCAGACAGGCATACTAAACGCCGTTATAAAAAATTGCAACAAAATTCTGTATACAGGATATGAATGGATGCCCGCCAATGCTGCTTTGGCTGCGTGATTGCATTTAGCCGGCCATTCTGGTAGTAACAGTTCATGCAGCAGAGACCCGAGGTCTGCAAAGCCTTGCCCGGTCGCACGAACGGAGATAACCGATGGAATTCACGCTCCTCAAAAAGGACAAACAGAGCGCCGCGCGACTGGGCGTGCTGACCACCCCTCACGGGGAGATCCCCACCCCGATCTTCATGCCGGTGGCCACCCACGGCGCCATGAAACCGCTCACCCCGGCCCAGATCGAGGAAACCGGCGCCCGGATCATCCTCAGCAACACCTACCACCTGCACCTGCAACCGGGCGAAGGGCTGGTCAGGAAGGCCGGCGGCCTGCACACATTCATGGCCTGGGACAAGCCGATCCTGACCGATTCCGGCGGGTTCCAGGTTTTCTCCCTCCCCAACAAGCGCATCACCGAGGACGGGGTCTTTTTCAGGCATGAACTGACCGGCGAGGAGATCTACCTGGACCCGGCATCGGCCATCCGTATCCAGCAGGACCTGGGCGCGGACATCATCATGGCCTTTGACGAGTGCATCCCCTACCCCTGCGACAAGAGCTACGCGGAACAATCCACCAAAAAGACCATTCGCTGGCTGAAGGAGTGCCAGGGGGCCATGACCGGCACCGGCCAGGCCCTGTTCGGGATCGTGCAGGGGAGTGTCTACGAGGATCTGCGCGCCATGTGCGCCCGGGAGATGCGCAAGCTCGACCTGCCCGGCTACGCGATCGGCGGGGTTTCGGTCGGAGAGGGGCTGGAACTGTTGAAAAAGGTGGTGGGCTGGACCGCGCCCCACCTGCCGGAAAACAAACCGCGTTACCTGATGGGGGTCGGTCTGCCCGAGGATATCCTGGAGAGCGTGGAGCGGGGCATCGACATGTTCGACTGCGTCATCCCCACCCGCTATGCCCGGAGCGCCACCCTGTTCACCCGCCGCGGCAGGATCCGCCTGACCAACAAGAACTACAAACGGGACTTTTTCCCCGTTGATCCGAGTTGCGACTGCTACACCTGTAAAAACTTCACCCGCGCCTACCTGCACCACCTGTTTGCCGCCAACGAGGTCGTCTCGGCGGTGCTGTCGGCCATCCACAACGTCCGTTTCTATCTGAACATGATGGCCGAGATCCGCGCGGCCATCGAAAACAGCCGCTTCATGGAGTACAAGAGCGGCTTTCTGGCCGAGTACCGGCAGGGTGAAAAACGGAAATAGAGGAAAAGCGGCACCCGAAACCGGAACGCTACGGAAACCTGGAGACGACCTCTCAGACTACACAGCCTTGCAAAAGGATGCCACCGAACATGCCGAAGAGAATACACCTGCTTACCGCCCACCTGGCAGGCCTTGCCGCCATTGCCGTGCTCGCCGCTTCCCCGGCCGGGGCATCGGAAAACGCCTGCGGTCCCATGACGCCCGCCGAGGAAGAGCTTATCAAACTGCGGATCGACAACAACCTGCTCGTGAAGGGGCTTGCCTTGTGTGAAGCCGAAAAGGGCATCTCCGTTGAACGGCTGCATCAAAAAAAGGCCCGGCGGTTGAAGGAGATCGCCGCGGATGTGAAGCTCCAGCGCCAGGCAACCGCCGACTTCGAAGGGTTTGTCACCTGGATGAGCGCCAACCTGGCCGGATACAACCGTTACATCCAGGCCGGCTCCTACGCCGCCGGCGCCGCCAGGATGCTCCCGATCCCCTATGCGGGCCAGGCATCGCTCTTCACCAAGTTTGCCGCCCAGTTCACCCTGTCTCTCAACGCCGCCTCGGTGGCTATCAACACCTACCTGGCATCCTCACAGAGGTTCCTTGCCATGGCCGACGCCATCGACCCGGCAGGGACGTTGGGCGAAAAGGCCTTGATCGAGGCGACGCAATTCGCCGATCGGAAGCTGCTGAAGGAGATGAACGACGCCCAGGGCAAACTGGCAACGCTGTCCGACCTCTCCGCCGGCGCCCTTTCCTTCCTGGAAGCCATCAACCATTATGTCTGCGGCACGGATGAATACTGGAACAAGATGAAGGGCGTGTTCAAAAAGGACATTGATCCCAAGGAAAAGAGCTTTATCTCCGAGAGCACCGGCAGCCTCAAGGCACAGGCCGAGCGTTTCAACGGAAGGTTGCGGAGTTTCGGGGAACTGGGCAAAAAAGAAACCGCCAGCGTGAAGGCGCTGGCGGTCTATGATGAGCTGGCGGCCGAGGCGGCCGCCCCCAAACTGTGAATCGATCTTACTTCTGGTTGATCGCCGAAAGCTGCCAGGGATTGTTCCCCACCGGCCTGGTGAAGGTCCAGTACTCCTCGAACTTGACCGGGTCGGTCTTGCTCCCCTCGACCACCTGGCCGCTGGTGTCGTCGGTGGTGTAATCCAGCAGGTTGGCGTAGATCATGACCGTGATGTAATCCTGTCCCGATTCCTGCCAGGCCTCGGAGATCTCAACGCTGCGGACCGCGATGTTCTCCAGCCGGTTGATCCTGTGCTCGCGCACAAGACGGTCAATGTCCCCCTGGAAGATGCCCTTCATATCCCGCGTCAGCAGGCCGGTCACCGGGGTCAGGTCCCTGTTCATCCAGGCGCCCTGGATCTTGAAGAAGATGTCCATGACCAGATCGGTGAAGCGCTGCTCGTTGAAGGCCGGGTCCATTTGCCGGACATGGGCAAGGCCGGCCGCCAGGTCGTCGCCCGGACCGCCATAGGCCGGCGCTTCCGGCTGATACGTCACCGGCTCCCGGTAATTATCCATGTTGTAGACATTCTGGCTGGCAACGGTTTCGCTCCGTCCCCGCTTCACCATCCGGTAAATGAAGTAGATGATCCCGCCGATCAGCAGGATCTCGAACAGGCCGATCCCTCCCCCGCCGCCGATCCCTCCCCCGCCGCCAGCGAAGCCGAGGCCGCGAAACAGCATGCCGCCCAGCATGCCCCCCACCAGGCCGCCGGCCATACTGCGGAAGAATCCCCCGCCCGCCGGTTGCGGTGTCTGAAAGGGGGACGGCGACACGGGGCGCTGCTGGGGCGCCGCCTGCTGATAAGGGCTGGACTGGGACGGCGGGGCCACGGGCCGCGAATAACTGCGGGAACCGCGGCTGCCCATGGAGCCGCCACCGCCGGCACGCGCCTCGGCGTTCATGGTTGCGACGGTCATGCCCGCCAGCAGGGCAACCACCAGCAGTGTTATGGTGCACATCGTTGCATGCTTCATTCGTTTCCTCCTCATTGTCTGGACAGGTATGACGGCCTGCCTTTTCGCCTGTACATCGATCCGGCGACCATGCATGCCGCACCCATTGAAGCTAATCATCGCCACGGCAAATTGCAAGGGCCATTTCCACATCCGTCAAAATAACGGAGTTCCGATCAACTGGTCATGAAGTGCACACTTCCGGAGAACGCCTGTTCGAACAGGTCCTTCTTGGCATTGGCGCCGAAGATCTCCACCGAAATATCCTCCGTTCCCAACAGTCTGATCCGAAACGTCGCGGCGGTCTGGACCAACTCAACCACCTCCACCAAGCCGCTCCTGCGCCGGTCCAGGCCGTCCGCCAGGCGCAGGACGCCCCCCAGGCGGCAGACCGTGGCGCGGTCTTTCTCGTTCAGGCGCTGGTACTCCTCATGCTTCCGCTTGGGCAGCGACTTGCGGTGATAGCGGGCAACCTGGGCGATCATCTCCTGTTCGCGGGGGGTGAATCCGAACAGGTCGGCATGGCGGATCAGGTGGTAGGAATGCTTGTGGTGGCTGTTGTAGCTGATGAAGTAACCGATATCGTGCAGCAGCGCCGCCGCTTCCAGCATCCGCCGCTCGGGCTTTTTCAGGTTGAATTTCGGCCCCAGGCTGTCGAAGATGGCCAGTGCCAGCTTGGCCACGTGCTTTGAATGGGGTTCGTCGCAATGGCAGGAACGGGCGAACTCGACCACCGACTCGCGCCAGTGGCGCTGCTGCGTTACCGCCGGCATGAGACCGAGCCGCCTCATGCAGCGGATCACCAGCCCCTCCCGGATGCCGCGCTCATTCACCATGAGCATGTTGGCGTCGAAAAAACGCATCAATTCCTCAAGCAGTCCCAGGCCGGCAACGATGATGTCGGCCCGGTCGGGATTCAGCCCCGCGACCGACCTGCGGGCTTTGGTATCCTTGCGCATCAGCATGGCCAGCACATGCACCACCTCGGAACGGAGCACCTCGAAGCCGTGCACCGAGGAGTAGGCCTGCTTGCGCATGTTCATCACCATTCCGCCCAATGACGTGATGGTGCCCCCGGAACCGATAAAGGTCTGGACGGCGACCTTCTTGCCGGGAAACGCCTTCTTGAGCGCCGCCCTGACGTGGCGCTGGAACTTCTGATAGTCGCCCGGCCTGATGGGGTCGCTCAGGAAGAAACGCTCGGTCATGACCACGGCGCCCAAGTCCAGGGAGAAGCATTCCTCGACATGATTTCCCAGCGCGGTGACGATCTCCACGCTGCCGCCGCCGATATCGATCATGGCATAGCGTTTCCCCTCCATGTCGAAGTTGTGCAGGGCCGATATGGCGGCCAATTCGGCCTCTTCCTCACCGGAAATAACCCTGATTTCCCGGCCAAGCTCGCGGGAGAGCACCTCCACCAGTTCGGCGCCGTTGGAGGCGCTTCTGACGGCGCTGGTGGCCACCGCCTCCACCTCGCTCACCTTGAGTCCCTCGATCAGCTTGCGCATCATGCCTATGGCCCCCACCGCCCGGCTGAACGCGGCGGCGGAAATGGCGCCGCTCTTGGTGAGGTTCTCTCCCAGGCGGACCGTGGCCTTCTCGTCGTCCAGCACCTTGAACCGCCCCTGCGGGTCGGCCTCGACGACAATGCAGCGGATCGAGTTGGTTCCTATGTCAATGGCGGCCAGGCGCGGGTTTTTCATTGCTGCCTCGTTCGTTCAGTCGTTCTGCCTTCCGTGAACATGCAGTATACCCGGTTACCTGAAAAAGTCACTGGCCGAAACCGTCCATTATTGTAACGATTCCGTGACACGGGGGAGCTGGCCGACAGTTCCGTCATCTCTTTGTTTCGTCGATCCCTTTCACAACCCGGCCATGAACTCCACCACGGCCTTGTTGAAGGCCTGCGGCTGCTCCAGGTTCACCATGTGCCCGCCACCCGGGATTACACACAGCTTCGCATCCGGAAGCCCTTCCGCGATGATCCGCGAGTTGTCCTGAGGTATGGCCTGGTCCTGGTCGGCGCAGATCACCAGGGCCGGCTGGCCGAAGGCGTCGAGCAGGGTGGTATAATCCTTCCGGTCCCGCATGGCGATGAGCCCGGCGGCCGCACCAAAAGGGGCGGTCGCCCGCATCCAGCCGAACACCTCGTTGACCAGTCCGGGGTCGTCCGCCAGGGTTACGGGAGCGAACAGGACACTGCGGAACGCCTCGGCCACCGGCAGGCTCCCCTGGCTGCGGGCAGCCTCGGCCAGGGCCGTCCGCCTGGCCTTGCCCGCTTCATCGTCACCGCCAGCCTTGGTGACGATGAACAGCGGAGCGGCCACCCGGTCCGGATAACGCTCCAGCAGGTTCAGGAGCACATAGCCGCCCATGGACATTCCCCCCACGACGGCCTTGTCGATCCCCAGATGGTCCAGGAGCGCCACGATGTCGTCGGCATAGACATCCATGCTCACCGTATCCGAGCCCGATTCACTCTCCCCGAAGCCGCGGAGATCGGGCGTGATGACGCGGCAACCGGTCTTGGACAGCGCCTCTGCCTGGGGTCGCCACATCGTGCGGCAGAGGGGAAAGCCGTGGATCAGGACCAGGGGAAGCCCTTTTCCCCGGTCGCCGTAAGAGAGGGAAATGCCGTTGATAGTCGCTTTCATGGAAACTCCCTGGTTGTCATTTATTCCAAGTTGCATTCAAGCTGACACCAAAAGCGACCACCCCCAACCTCTCCTTATCAAGGAGGGGAGTTTATACTCCCCCCTCCTGTTTCAGGAGGGGCCAGGGGTGGTAAGGTGTCAGCTTGAATGCCTATTGGAATTATTACGATCTCTATGCGTGAATAGCTTCCTTGTGCACGTCCAGCGCCGCCTCTTTCATGGCCTCCGTCAGGGTCGGATGGGCGTGGCAGGTCAGGGCGATGTCACGGGCCGTGCCACCGAAGCTCATGACGCTGACCGCCTCGGCGATCAGGTCCGAGGCCCGCGGCCCGACGATATGGACACCGAGCACCCGGTCGGTGTCCGCGTGGGCAAGGATCTTGACGAAGCCTTCGATCTCGTCCATGCAGCGCGCCCGCCCCAGGGCGGCGAAATTGAACCGGCCCGCGTTGTAGGGGATGGCGGCCGCCTTGAGCTGTTCCTCGGTCTGCCCCACGCAGGCCCCTTCCGGCCAGGTATAGACGACACCGGGGATATACTCATATTCCACGACACTCTTCTGACCGGCCATCCGCTCCACGCAGACCACACCCTCCTCGGACGCCTTGTGGGCCAGCATCGGGCCGGACACAAGATCGCCGATGGCATGGATGCCCGCCACCGAGGTCTGGTAGTCATCGTCCACAACCACCCTGCCCCGCCCGTCCAGCGTGATGCCCGCCTCATCAAGGCCGAGCCCGGCCGTGAGCGGCTTCCGGCCGACAGCCACCAGCAACCGGTCGCAATCGATCTCCTCGCCGCCGGCCCCGGAGTTGAACTGGACGATTGCCTTGTGGCCGATGCGGCGCAGACCGGTGATGCGCGTCTCCAGCTTGAACTGGATCCCCTGCTTGCGCAGGCTGCGCTGGATCGTGTCGGCCGCCTGCCGGTCCATGGTGGGGAGGATCTGGGGCAGCATCTCCATCACCGTTACCCGGCTCCCCAGGCGGCGCCAGACCGAACCCATCTCCAGGCCGATAAATCCGGCACCGGCAACCACCAGGTGCTCGGGAAGCTGATCAAAGCAGAGCGCCTCGCGGGCGCTGACCACCACCGTGCCGTCAAAGGGGATGTCCGGCAAGGCGGCGGCCTCGCTGCCGGTGGCAAGCACGACCTTGGGCGCGCCGAGCGTCACGGTTGCGGCAGAACTCCCTTCCCCCACCGCCAGCGGCGTCACCTGAACCTGGTGGTTGCCGTCCGCACCCCGGCCGGCAAGCCGCGCCGCGCCGTTTATCCAGGCAATGCCGTTCTTTTTGAAGAGGTAGGCGATGCCCTCGGTATTCTTTTTCACCACGTCATCCTTACGGCGCAGCAGGGCATCCAGGTCGAGCCGGGGGGGATCGATGACGATGCCGTGGACCGGGAAGCGGTCGCACGCCAGGGCAAACAGCTCGCTGGAATCCAGCAGCGCCTTGCTGGGGATGCACCCCTCGTTGAGACAGACGCCGCCCAGGGTTTCCCGCTTCTCCACCACGGCAACCCTGAAGCCGAGCTGGCTGGCGCGGATGGCCGCCACATACCCCCCGGGACCAGCACCGATGATGATCAAGTCGTAGTCTTGCTCAGCCATGTTATCCCTCCAGTAATAATTCTTCCGGGTCTTCCACGTATTCCTTCACCTTCTTCAGGAACTGCACCGCCTCCCGGCCGTCGATGATGCGGTGGTCGTAGGAGAGCGCCAGGTACATCATGGGACGGATCACGATCTGCCCGTCCCGCACCACCGGCCGGTCCTGGATGGCGTGCATGCCGAGCACCGCGCTCTGGGGCGGGTTGATGATGGGGGTGGAGAGCATGGAACCGTACACGCCGCCATTGGAGATGGTGAACGTTCCCCCTTCAAGATCGGCAATGGCCAGCGTGTTGGTCTTGATCTTTTCCACGAATGCCGGGATGGCCTGTTCGATCTCGTGGAGATGGAGGCGATCCGCGTCGCGCAGTACCGGCACCACCAGCCCCTTTTCACCGCCGATGGCGATGCCCAGGTCGTAGTAATGGTGATAGACGATGTCGTTGCCGTCGATGCTGGCGTTCACGGCCGGAAACTCGCGCAGCGCCTCGACGCAGGCCTTGACGAAAAACGACATGTACCCCAGGCTGACCCCGTGACGTTGCTGGAAGTGTTCGCGGTATTTTTCCCTCAGGGTCTTGATGTGACCCAGGTCGGCTTCGTTGAAGGTGGTCAGCATGGCGGTCTGCTGGCGGGCCGCCAGCAGACGTTCGGCTATGCGCCGGCGAAGGGGTGACATGGGCCGCCGCTCATCCCGGCCACCGGCATAGACCGGCGCCTCTTCGGACTTTACCGAGCCAAGGGATTCAGTCTGAACCGGTGTCGGTGCAACCGGCCGGGGAGGCGCTGCTGGTGATGCGGCCGCAAGAGCGGGCTGAGGTTCCGGAGGGGCTGGAGCCGCAGTGGCTTCAGGCGGCCGGCGGGGCGTAGACAGGTCGTCCAGGGTAATCCGCCCTCCCTTGCCCGTACCGGCAACGGTTCCGGGGTCAATCCCCAGTTCACGCATTTCGCGACGGGCCGCGGGAGACGATGCCGTGGACGTGATCTCCGCTTCGGCCGGCGCGGGGGGGACCGGTGCCGCGGGTGCGCCTGCCGGGGACTGGAGCGCGGCGGCCTGTCCATCGATCGAACCGATGACCGTGCCGATCTTGACCGTTGTCCCCTCGGCCACCGTGATGGACAGGGTTCCGGCCGTATCCGCGGCAATGTCCAACGTGATCTTGTCGGTCTCGATCTCGCACAGCGGCTCGTCCTTTTTTACCGCCTCGCCATTCTTTTTAAACCACTTGGCCAGAAGCGCCTCGCGGACCGACTCGCCAACCTCGGGAATACGTATCTCCATGGACAACTCCCCCGTAACTATAGGTTCACACCTGAACAGTTTTCATTCTAGCGTACTTTGACGGATTTTCCAGAAAAGACAAAGGGCGGCCATAACATACAGTCGCCCCTTGTCAACGGATTCACAAGCCCTGTTACCCCTGTGCCTTCAGGAATTCCCTCCCAAAGGGGGACATCTGGCGCAGCCGGGCGATGATGGGTGGCAGTTCGCGGATGACCGTATCTATCTCCTCGTCGGTGGTGAAGCGCGAAAGGGAGAAGCGGATCGAACCATGGGCGCAGGTAAAGGGGACCCCCATGGCACGCAGGACGTGGGACGGCTCCAGGGAACCGGAGGTGCAGGCGCTGCCCGACGAGGCGCAGACGCCCAGCTCGCTGAGCAGCAGCAGGATGGCCTCACCCTCCACGAATTCATAGGCTATGGAGGTGGTGTTGGGCAGGCGTTCGGCCGCGCCGCCATTGATGCGGGCGTTGGGAATAACGGCCATCAGTTCGTTCTGCAGGCGATCGCGCAGCGCCCTGACCTGGTTGTTCTCCAGGGCCATGTACTGGCCGGCCAGTTCGCACGCCTTGCCCAGGGCGATGATGCCGGACGAGTTTTCCGTTCCGGCGCGACGGTTCTTTTCCTGGTGGCCGCCGACCATGAAGGGGCGAAACGGGGTGCCGCGGCGCAGGTAGAGCACGCCGATCCCCTTGGGCGCATGCAGCTTGTGGCCGGAGAGCGACAACATGTCGATCTGCGAGGCGGCCATGTCGATCGCGATCTTGCCCACCGCCTGGACCGCGTCGGTATGGAACAGCGCCCCCTTGGCCTTGGCAATGGCGGCCGCTTCCTCGACCGGGAAGATCACGCCGGT
Source organism: Desulfuromonadales bacterium (assembly GCA_015688915.1). Classification (GTDB taxonomy): domain Bacteria; phylum Desulfobacterota; class Desulfuromonadia; order Geobacterales; family Pseudopelobacteraceae; genus JACPFJ01. The sequence goes on along the minus strand of JAATGX010000006.1, from coordinate 1,878 downwards.
CTCATTGTTGGCCCACATGAGTGACACGATGGCGGTATCATCATCCACCGTAGCCTTGAGTTCTTCCATGTCCAGCCTGCCATCGCCGTCCACGCCGATCTCGCTGACCCGGTACCCTTTCTGGGTCAGGTTGCGGCACTGGGTCAGCACGGCCGGATGCTCCACACGGGAGGTGATGACATGGCGCTTTTCGGGAAAGACCTCCAAGGCCGAACGGATGGCGGCGTTGTCGCTCTCGGTGCCGCAGGCGGTGAACATGATCTCGTCGGGCGAGGCGCCCAGAAGCGCCGCCACCCGGTTCCGCGCCTCATCGACCTTGCGCTGGACCTGTCCCCCGAAGAAGTGCATGGAACTGGGGTTGCCGTACAACTCGCAGAAGTAGGGGCGCATCTCCTCGAAGACCGCTTCGTCCACCTTGGTGGTGGCGTTGTTGTCGAGATAGATCTCTTTCATGCAAAGACCTCCTCGACCACGATATCCTCGGCAACCAGGTCGCGCAGCTTGATCTCGACCATGCGGGCGGTATTGCCGGACGAGGCGCAGCCGGCGCAGGCCTTGCGAAAGGCCACCTGCACCCTTGCGCCGTCGATGTCGATCAGCTCCAGGTCACCGCCGTCAGCCCACAACAGCGGCCGGATGTCTTTCTCCAGAACCTCCTGGATCAACTGCATCTTTTTCATATTGGAGAGTTTTTCAGGACGCTTGCGCGGCTCCTGGGGATGCCCCCCCATGACCTCGTCGATCAACTCCTTGATTCTGGGGATACAGCCGCCGCAGCCGCCGCCGGCCTTGGTAAAGTGGGTCACCTGCTCCGTCGTGGTCAGGTGGTTGGTCTCGATCACCTTTTTCAGGAAGACGTCGGTGATGCCGAAACATTTGCAGACAATGGTCCCTTCCTGGTCGGGATAGGCCGGGCCGTGATCATGGTCGTGATCATGGGTGGGGAGCTCATGGCCGCGATACTTGGCAATGGCCACCTCCAACGCCTCCTGCCCCATCACCGAACAATGCATCTTCTCTTCCGGCAACCCGCCCAGGAAGTCGGCGATCTCCTGGTTGGAGATGGCAAGCGCCTCGTCCAGGGTCTTTCCCTTGACCATCTCGGTCAGGGCCGATGACGACGCAATGGCGCTGGCGCAGCCGAAGGTCTGGAACCTGGCGTCAACGATCTTGTCCTTGTTCTCGTCCAGCTTGAGATACAGCTTGAGGGCATCGCCACAGGCCAGGCTGCCCACCTCGCCGACAGCGTCGGCATCGGGAATATCCCCCACATTGCGGGGGTTCAGGAAATGATCTTTTACGATTGGCGTATAATCCCACATAGCTACTTACTCCTTATGGATTGATTAAAAGCAAAAACAAATCTGCCACAGAGACACAGAGAAGATCTCAATCAACCTACAACGTATCTGCAATTTATTTCGATGCAGGCACATTTCGACAAACTCTCTGTGCTTCCTCCGTGTCTCTGTGTTTCTGTGGCAGGTTTACGAGAATTTGAACCTATCCCAGAATGAACCGCCGCCCCGCCTCCATCACCTGGGTCAGCCGCGCCTCCGTCGACGCCTCAGCATAGAGGCGCACCACCGGCTCGGTGCCCGACTTGCGGAACAGCAGCCAACTGCCGTCTTCCAGCAGCAGCTTGGTTCCATCGATCCTGATCACCTCCCTGACCTTTGTCCCGGCAACCTCGGCGGGAACCGTATTGATCTTGTCGCCATAGGCAAGCTCCAGCGCGGGCGACAGCTTGAGATTATCACGGCGGGTGACGAATCTCCCCACCTAGGCGTAGAGCCGCTCCAGCAATTCACGTACCGTTTTCCCCTCCCGGGCCACCATCTCGGCCACCAGGAAACAAGCCAGGATGCCGTCCTTTTC
>JAATGX010000026.1 GCA_015688915.1 Desulfuromonadales bacterium | reverse complement strand
CCGCACGCTCGCCGGGCGGTACGGCGTTGAAAAGGTGTATGCGGTCGGTGGGACCCTGGCCATGCTCAGCATGTTCGCCATCGTGCTTACCGGCAAGTTCTCCCTCACTCATGGCGCGGCGCCGGAGCGAAACCGGGATGTGATCAGCACACCGGTCGAGGCGCTGGGTGAGTCTGTTGTTACGTGAGGGATGATTGCAACTGAACGGAAATTCGGGGCCTTTGATCTCAGCAGACAGATCAAAGGGTAAGGCCGGCGCTGTTTGTGTGTTGATATGGCGCAGTTATACACTAATATGGATCAGAGCGCGCCTCCTTGATCAGGAGGGGTGAAGTGGCGTAACGAAATTATTCGACAGGAGGGCGGCATGAAAAAGGTAAACAGACGGGAGTTCCTGCTGGCGACGGCGGCCGCGGGGGTCATGATCACGGGGAGTTCGGTGCTTTTTGACAGGAGGGGTGAGGCCCTGGCGAAAGAGTCGGCATCGATCAAACTTCCCGATTACCGGCCCGGCAACGGTAACGTAGTGCTGAAACTCCTGGAGAAACGGAGCACCTCCCGTGAATTCAGTCCTGAACCGTTGCCGGTTGCCGTTCTCTCAAACCTGCTCTGGGCGGCCTTCGGGGTAAATCGCCCGGAAACCGGCAAGAGAACCGCCCCCTCGGCGCGCAATAACCAAGAGATCGATATCTATGTCGCCACCGCGAATGGCCTGTATCTCCATGATGCCAAGGTAAACGCCCTGAAGCAGGTATCGGCCGAAGACATCCGCGGGTTGACGGGCAAGCAGGCGTATGTCAAACAGGCGGCCGTCAATTTGGTCTATGTCGCCGACACCTCAAAGATGGGCACTTTTTCGGACGAGGACAAACTTTTTCATGCCGCAACAGATACCGGTTTTATCAGCCAAAACGTCTATCTCTTCTGCGCGGCGGAAGGGCTGGCCACCGGGGTCCGTTCCGGCATCGACAGACTTCCATTGGCCAAGGCCCTGGGCTTGCGGCCGGACCAACGGATCACGCTTGCCCAGTCTGTCGGATATCCCAAAAAGGGATGACAGATAAAAACAGCAGGTGCGGTTCGTGGCCCATGCCGGAAGTTCCGTGCGTGACTCCGAGGTCACCGAAGCAGCGGTGCAGTACGGTATGACCATGGTTTATACCGGGCTGCGGCTGTTTCTGCATTAGCAGATCCCTCGGCGTGCAGCACTGAATTAGCCATCAGCTCCGTTTCATCTGTCGCCTCCTGGCAACAGAATAAAAACCGGACACATTATAAGCTCACTACAAGTTGCCTGAAATAACTTGCAGCCGGGAAGCTGATCGCTTACTATGCCCCCCCGTTCGGGCTGACCCGGACGGGGGTATTTCTTGAGAGGAGCGATTCATTGCAGATCGTATTCGGCATCGACTTTGGTACCACCAATTCGGCACTTTCGGTCTATCGTGACGGCACGGTCGAGGTGGTTAGCGTTGACGACGACGGCCGCGCCGGGGAACTGATGCGCTCGGTGCTCTATTTCAACGAGGAGAACGAGATCCATGCCGGACAGGAGGCCATTCGCCAGTATGTAAGCGATGGGGCAAACGGGCGGTTCATGCAGTCGATCAAGACCTTTCTGCCGAACACCAGTTTTGAAAGCACCGAGGTATTCGGCAAGCGATACGCAATAGACGATCTGGTGGCCATCATACTCAGGAAGATCAAGGTGCGGGGAGAAGCGCATGTGGGGTGCCCCGTGGAGAGTGTGGTGCTGGGGAGGCCGGTGGTATTCTCACCGGATGCGGCCAAGGATGCCGTGGCCGAGCAGCGCCTGGAAAAGGCTGCCCGCAAGGCAGGCTTCAAGCAGATCTGGTTCCAGTATGAGCCCGTAGCGGCGGCACTGGCTTTTGAAGAGACGTTGCAGACGGGAGAGGAGCGGATCGTCTTCATCGGAGATTTCGGCGGCGGCACGTCGGACTTCTCGGTAATCCGCGTCAAAGGTGGCGCCTTTGGGCGATCCGACCGGCGCAGTGACGTGCTTGCACTGGGAGGCGTATATGTGGCCGGTGACAAGTTCGATTCGCAGATCATGTGGGATAAGGTGGCGCATCATTTCGGGCGTCACGCCCGTTACAAGACCCCGGGCAAGGATGAATGGGTGAATGTCCCCAAGAGCATCGTCCACACCCTCTGCCAGTGGCACCGCATCCCGCTGTTGCGGGCGCGCAAGACCAGGGAGCATATCCGGATGATCAAGGGTGCCGCCGATGACCGCCCGGCCATCGAGCACCTGGAGAACATCATTGACGACAATTATGGTTTTTTCCTGTTTCAGGCCATAGAGAAGGCCAAGTGTGAGCTTTCCGACCGGGAGCAAACCCTGATCCGTTTTTCGGAACGTGATTTGAACATCAGCGAGGCGCTTGGCAAGGATGAGTTTGAAACCATAAATGGGAGCAACTTCCGACAGATTGCGGAGTGCATCGATGATGTCGTGGCACGGTCAGGACTCCTGCCGGCACGGATGGATACGGTCTTTCTGACCGGGGGCACCTCACGGATTCCCCATATCCAGGCTCTGTTTGCCGAGCGATTCGGCCGGGACAAACTGGAAAACCGCGATGCCTTCACCAGTGTTGCCCATGGTCTGGGTTCCAGCGTTCCACTGTTTATCTGATCGCGGACCGGTTTCCCTCGCGGCGAATTCCGGGGGATATGACCTGATTTCAAGGCAAGCATAAAACCGACTGAGGAGCTTTTGACCTTCTGACGGTCTGATGTGTACTTCATTGCCTGCAAACAATTCCATTTGATCGGCAAAACACATACGGCACACCCGCAGATTCTATGATGAAGGAGAATTATGGCTTGATATACGCGTGTTCATTGGTTATGGTGTCCGAACTTTTTTGATAGTACAAAACTGACTGACCTGACGACAGGAGGCCAAGGATTTTTTCCTGGGCCTTTTTTGTTTTTCGGGATGAAAGGTTATGCCATGAAGATCGCCGTACTGTTCGGCGGTGCCAGTGCCGAGCGGGATGTTTCGGTGGCCAGCGGTGTTCAGGTGGCCAGGGGGTTGCTGGAAGCGGGCCATGAGGTGCTGGCCTTCGATACCGCGCGCGGGGCGCTCTCTTTCACCGAGCAACAGCGCTTGCTGGACGCCGGCGTTGCACCCGTTCCTCCCGCGCGGGAGAATCTGCCGGCCAGCGCTACTACCGCTGCGCTCGTCACGGGAAAAGAGTTGCGCGAGGCCGACGTGGTCTTTCTCGCCCTCCACGGCGGCACGGGTGAGGACGGCACGATCCAGGCGTTTCTCGATCTGGCGGGCATTCCCTATACCGGCAGCGGCCATCTGGGGAGCGCCAACGCCATGGACAAGGACATCGCCAAGCGGCTTTTCCGCGCGGCCGGCGTCCCGACGCCCGAATGGCTGATGGCGCCTGGCGAGCCGGCCGAGGTCGGGTTACGCCTGGGGTATCCGGTAGTCGTCAAGCCCAACAAACAGGGATCGACCATCGGGCTTTCGATTGTCGCGCATCCGGCGGAACTTGCCGCCGCCATCGAACTTGCCCGGCGGTACGACGACGAGGTGATGGTGGAGCGGTACATTGAGGGGCGCGAATTTACCGTTGGGATTCTGCAAGACCGCGCCCTGGCCGTCGGCGAGATTATACCGCACAATGGGGAGATCTTCGATTACGAGAGCAAGTATCAGGCGGGAGGCGCTCGGGAGATCTTCCCCGCCGACCTCACTCCGGATGAAACAACCGCTGTACAACAGCTTGCGCTCAAGGCCCATCGCGCCTTGAAGCTACGGGATTACAGCCGCGTCGATTTCCGCCGGGATGGACAAGGCAACTTCTGGTGCCTGGAAGTGAATACCCTTCCGGGGATGACGGCCACCAGTCTTCTGCCGCAATCAGCCCAAGCGGTCGGCATCGGCTTTCCGGATCTGTGCGACCGGATCTGCAGGCTGGCCGTGGAGCGGGCACCATGAACACACAATGGATCATTTTCGATGCCATGGGGGTTGTTTTAGGGGTCGGCGACGACACCAACGAACTGCTGGTGCCGTTTGTCCAGGAACGACGCAACGTCTCGCGGGAGCGGATCAACGAGGTCCAAGGCAGGGGAAAGGTGTGGGAAGGATAATGGACAATCGTGTCAGGGAAGGCAACATGATCGATCGTCTCGACCAAGCGGTATCGGTTAACAATTCACTTCTGTGCGTAGGCCTCGATCCGGATCCGAAGAGAATTCCGGCGGAGTTTATGAAGGAGGATTTCCCGTTCTTCCGGTTCAACCGGGAGATCATCGACGCCACGGCCGCGGAGGTCTGCGCCTTCAAGCCCCAAGTGGCCTATTATTCGGCCTCGGGCCGGGAGCGGGACCTGGAACTGACGGTCGAGTACATCAGGAACAATTATCCCCATATCCCGGTCATCCTGGACGCCAAACGGGGCGACATCGGTTCCACCGCCGACATGTATGCGCGGGAGGCATTCGTGCGCTACCGGGTGGACGCGGTGACCGTGAATCCCTACATGGGATTCGACACCATCGAACCTTACCTGGAATGGCCGGGCAAGGGGGTGATCATCCTCTGCAAGACCTCGAACCCCGGCTCCGGCTTTCTCCAGGACCTTCGGGTGAACGGTGAGCCGGTCTTCGAACTGGTTGCCCGGCAGGCGGCGGCCTTGTGGCGTGAGAACCGGAACGTCATGCTGGTGGTCGGCGCCACCTGGCCGGAGCAACTGAAAGGGGTGCGGGAGCTTGGCGGCGAGATGACCTTCCTGGTGCCGGGGGTCGGCCACCAGGGGGCGGATATCGGGCAGGTGGTGCGAAACGGCCTGAACCGGGATGGACGGGGGTTGATCATAAGCTCCTCCCGCGGGATCATCTATGCCGGTACCGGCAGGGATTTCCAGAAGGCGGCCGCAGTCGAGGCCGGAAGGGTCAAGGAGGAGATCAACCGGTATCGGTGTGGTTCTTATTCCAATGTGCGTTCAAGCTGACACCTTACCACCCCTGGCCCCTCCTGAAACAGGAGGGGGCTTATAAGCTCCCCTCCTTGATAAGGAGCGGTTGGGGGTGGTTGCTTTTGGTGTCATCTTGACTGCAACTTAGAATTAGTCCAATCAGCGGGGTCGGGCACCAACAGTTTATACAATTGAAGGAAACTGAAATGGAAAAGATGGCGGTAATAATGATAGAGGCAGCAACATGAGCCGCACTACGAAAATTCGCCTTGAACCGTATTCTCTCTGGCATGTGGAGCTTTTGTACGTAGCGGCGGTGGAATCGCAGGCAGAACTGTTTCCCTTCTTGCCGCGGTGCCATCCAGGCTATCACGTTGACGAAGCGCGTCTGTATGTCCATTCACAAATCGAGAATTTTCAGGCCGGCACAAGCTTCGAGTTCGCGATCATGTCTGAAGACGGTACATACCTTGGCGGCTGCGGGCTCAACCGGCTGGATGCAAGCTATCGGCGCGCCAACCTCGGCTATTGGGTGCGCAGTTCCGTAACCGGCAAGGGCATTGCGACAGCAGCGGTTCAGGAGTTGGCGGGATGGGCGTGGGCACACTCGAATCTGAACAGGCTGGAAATTGTCGTCACAATCGAGAACTTGGCCAGTTGCCGGGTCGCGGAGAAGGCCGGGGCAGAGTTCGAGGGGACTGCCAGATGCCGCCTGATGCTCCATGAGGAGCCGCATGATGCGCGCATATTTTCCCTTGTTCGACCTGCCGTCTGACCAGAATGATTCTAAAGGGCAGGAGTGAAAATAAAAGCTGATCTCCCGCTCTTATTGTTGGCGCTTGCGGGAAAGGCGTGCAAGACGCGGCGTCTAGGAATTTGCTTGACAACATCGGGGTAACTGTTTAAAGACGAGTAAGCGAATAGATAAAATAGAATATTCAGGAAAACATGTCGGCTAACTGGAAAACCGGAGGTACTGACTCGCAATTGCGAGCGGTCCTCCGGTTTTTTTGTTCATGGAGGAGTGTACCGGCCATGCGGCTGCCGGTATAATGAAGAATCCCTATGAGCCGGCCGACCGGCTGGGGCATGGATAAACGCAGCGGGAGGGAATTGCATGAAAAGAACGGCATGTCTCGGAAGATGGGTCAGGATCGTGTTCTCCGCAGTGCTGCTCGCGGCCATGGCCGGGCTTACCGGCGCCTGCGTGGCGGACCTTGGCCAGGGGACGCTTCGCGCCGGCCCGGCTGTGGTTCGCCCGGCTGCCGGGGTTGACTCCGCTGCCCTGCGGGTGGAGGCTGCGAAGCCCGTACGGTGGCGCAGCAACGGCATCCCCGCTGGGACCGGCCCGGAGGGGCTGGTGACGGTGAAACTGCTTGCCGTCAACGATTTCCATGGTCAGCTCCCCGCCGGCAAAAAGGTGGAGGGGAGGCCGGTGGGGAGTGCCGGGGTCCTGGCGGCCTACCTGAGGAATGCCCTGACGGGGTATGACGGCCGCAATTTCGTAGTTCACGCCGGTGACCTCGTGGGGGCCTCCCCGGCGGCGTCGGCACTTCTGCAGAACGAGCCGGCCATCACGTTTGTGAACCTCTTCGCCAACGACGCCTGCCGGTATGATGAGCGGACCGCCCCCGGCTGCAACGTGGTGGGGACCGTGGGAAACCACGAGTTCGACGAGGGGGCGGGGGAGTTGCTGCGGCTTCTGGGCGGCGGCAACCACCCGAATGGGCCGTTTCTGGATGATCCGTGGCGCGGCGCCAGGTACCCGACCGTGGCCGCCAACGTGGTTGACGGACGAAGCGGCGAACTGCTCCTGCCGCCGTACGTGATCAAGACGGTGCGGGGGATACCGATCGCCTTCATCGGCGCCGTTCTCAAGGACACTCCGGGTGTCGTCAGCGCCTCCGGCGTCAAGGGGCTGAAATTCCTCGACGAGGCCGAGTCGATCAACCGCTATATCCCCGAATTGCAACGCCGGCATGTGCGCGCGGTCATCGCGCTCATTCACCAGGGAGGGGAACAGAACCCCTTTCAAGGGGCCGGCGGAACAGGAGGCCCGGTCAGCGGCGCCATCGCCGACATTGTCGCACGTCTCGACGACGAAGTGGACGTGGTCGTCTCGGGCCATACCCACACCTTCATCAACGCCGTCCTGAAGAACCGTCACGGCAAGGAGATCCTCGTCACCCAGGCATTCTCGGCCGGCACCGCCTATGCCGACATCGACCTGGCCATCGACCCGGCCACGAACGACGTGGTGGCCACGTCGTCGGCCGTCGTCACCACCTGGGCCGATAGTGGTCCCGGCCTCACCCCTGACCCGGAGGCGGCAACATTGCAGAAAAGGGCCGAGGACAAGGTGGCCCTCCTGGTGAACCGGGTGGTTGCCGAGGCGGCGGTTCCCCTTTCCAAGTCCCAAAACCGGGCTGGCGAGTCCCTTCTGGGCGACTTGGTTGCCGATGCCCTGCGCGCCGCCATGGGGACCGATTTCGCCGTAACGAATCCGGGCGGCATCCGCGCCGACCTGGATGCCGGACCGGTCACCTGGGGCGCGCTCTTCGCGATCTACCCGTTCACCAATAGCCAACTGGTGCGGCTGAACCTGACCGGTCAACAGTTGTACGACCTCCTGGAGCAGCAGTGGCACGGGCAGCCATTTCCCCGCGTTCTCCAGATATCCGGGTTCTCGTACACCTGGGACGGCGCGCGGCCCTTGGGAAGCCGGGTAGTGGAGGTGCGCCGGGAAGGGGTGCCCATTGACCGGGCCGCCCTCTACAGCGTTACCGTGAACAAATTCCTCGCCGGCGGGGGCGACAACTTCACGGTCCTGACCAGAGGGACGAATCCGGCCGACGGCCCCGGCATTCCGGATGCGCTCATGGCATATCTGAAGGGCCTTTCCCAGCCCTTCAGCGCGCCCGGTTCCGGCCGCATCATCCGGCT
>JAATGX010000213.1 GCA_015688915.1 Desulfuromonadales bacterium | reverse complement strand
TGGACATGACCGCCGCCAGGACCAGGGTGGCCGCCACCGGGGCGTCCGCATAGGCATCCGGCAGCCACGTATGAAAGGGAACAAGCGGGATCTTGATGGCGAAGGCCAGGAAAAAAGCGGCAAACAGCCAGAGTTGCGTATCGGGTGAAATCTGGGTCTTCAGGAGTTCATGCAGTTGGAAGCTGGCGATGCCGCTCTGTTTGACGTGGATCAGGTGCAGGGTGATGATCGCCAGCAGCATCAGGAGCGAACCGAACATGGTGAAGATGAAAAACCTGATGGTGGAGTAGATCCTGCGGCCGTGCCCCCAGATGCCGATCAGGAAGAACATGGGGATCAGCATAACCTCCCAGAACAGGTAAAACAGGGCCAGGTCCAGGGAAAGAAAGACCCCCATGATGCCTGACTCCATCACCAGCAGCAACAACAGGAACGGCGTCATCCGTTCCTTGATCGTCCGCCACGACACCAGCAGGGCCGCACAGAACGTGAAGGCGGTGAGCAGCACCATCAGGAGCGAGATACCGTCCATTCCCAGGGTGTAGCGGATGCCGAAACTCGCGATCCAGGGCGCGTCCTCCAGCAGGAAGAACCCGGGCGGTTTGGCCGGCAGCGCCGCCAATCCCCGTCGCGAGGCGTACAGCCAGATGGTCAGCACCAATTCCCCGGTCATGATGCCCAAAGCCAGCGGTCGCGCCAGCACAGGACGCCGCCAGACCGGCAGGAGCAGCAGACAGCCCGCCAGGGGGAAGAAAACCAGAATAGTCAGAATGGGGAGGGTGTCAGGCACTGCTACCTTCCTTGATTATCTAAATTAGCCTGCAATCAGCCATGCCACATACAGCAGCACCACGCACACCCCGCCCGCCAGACCGTACAGCGAGGTGGCCACCCGGCCGCTGCTCCAGGCCGCGGGGAGTTCCCCCAGCCGGGCCGTGAAACGGGCCAGGCCGTTCAGCGTACCGTCGATGCCGGCCTCATCGACCCCTTTCCAGAGGGCACGCCCCAGCCAGACAAAGGGACTGATGAAGAGTAGACGGTAGAGTCTGTCCAGATACCAGCCGTTAAGAAAGAAATCGGAACGTGCGGAACCGGCCTCCTCAGCGGCCAGCACGGCGTTCCGGCGCGCTCCGGTGTAACGGGACCAGGCCAGGCCGAGCCCCGCCAGGCAAGCGGTAACGGCGAATACCAGGGAAATGATGTCATCACTGAACTGCGCCGGGGCGTGGCGGGCAAAGCCCGAGATTCCTTCCAGAAAGATGTCCAGTGTGCCATGCCCGGCCACATACTCCGGCAGGTTGAGCATGCCGCCCACCAGACCGAGGATCGCCAGCGGGATGAGAGTCCATGTCATGACAAGGGGCAGGCGATGGTGACCGGCACCGGCAGGAGAAATCCCCCCTGCCCCCCCTTTTTCAAAGGGGGGATTCTCTTCCCCCCCATGAAACACCACAAACACCATGCGGAAGGTGTAGAAAGCGGTCAGCAGCGCGGTCAGCAGACCGAGGCCGAACAGGCCGGTGTAGAGTGGGCCGCCCCGTTCGAGCACCGCCCCCAGGATGGCGTCCTTGCTGAAAAAACCGCTGGTCAGCGGAAATCCGGCCAGGCAGAGCGCTCCAGCCAGAAACGGCCAGTAGATGGCGGGCAGGCGCGACTTCAATCCCCCCATGTGATAGATGTCCTGCTGGTGGTGCAGGGCGGTGATCACACACCCCGCGCCCAGGAACAGGAGGGCCTTGAAGAAGGCGTGGGTCAGCAGGTGAAAGGTTGAGGCGGTCAGCGCTCCGGCCCCGACGCCGAGCACCATGTAGCCGATCTGGCTGATGGTGGAATAGGCCAGGATGCGCTTCAGGTCGCGCTGGCAGCAGGCGCAGGTGGCGGCGTAGAAGGCGGTCACACAGCCGGTGACGGCGATCGCCGCCAAAGCCGCGGGTGAAGAACCGATCAACGGGAACATGCGGGCCAGCAGGTAGACTCCGGCCGTGACCATGGTGGCGGCATGGATCTGGGCCGAGACCGGCGTGGGGCCGGCCATGGCGTCCGGCAGCCAGACCGACAGCGGCAGTTGGGCTGATTTGCCGGCGGCACCAATCAGGAGCAGCAGCCCCAGGGCGGTGACCGTTCCGGCCGGCAGGGCGGGACCCATGGTATTCAAGTGGGTAATGGAGACGGAGTCCGCGAGGTGGAACATCCAGACAATGGCAATGCCGAAGGCCGTATCGCCGATGCGGGTGACGATGAAGTCCTTGCGACCGGCGGTGGCGTTCTTTTCCTCCGTGTACCAGAAACAGATCAGGGCATAGGAGCAAAACCCGACGCCCTCCCACCCCAGGTACAGGAACGGCAGGTTCTCGGCCAGCACCAGCACCAGCATGGCAAAGACGAAGATGTTCAGCAGGGCGAAGTAGCGGGGAACGTCCTGTTCCCCTCGCATGTAGCCGACTGAGTAGAGGTGGATCAGGCCGCAGACGAAGGTGATCATCAGGGTCAGGCTCAGGGAGAGCTGATCGAGGTACAGGGCGGCGGGGGCCTGGAAGTCGAAGGCCGCGAGCCAGGAGGCGTACGAGATCGTTACCGGCCCGGTGAATCGCAGGAAGGCCAGCACGGCGCAGATGAACGCACCCCAGATTACGCCGCAGGCAATCGTCTCACCCATCCGGCGCGGCAGGTGGCGGCCGAGCAGGGCGTTGAAAATGCCGCCTGAGAGCGGGAGCAGGAGTATGAGGGCAAGGTAGAGGCTCATGGGTTCTTTCGTTTATCTAAAAGCCACTCATCACGGAGGCACGGCGGAGGAGCCGTGGGGGTGGTCCGCTTGAATCGTGTGAACAGTGACATACCCGTCAATTTGGCTGTAAATCCGCTGCAATCGTGTCCGGCCCCAAATCCTGGCCCTCGGGCCAGCCGATACCGGTAAAAAACGGACGAACCTGTTTGAAATACGCATCATCCTCAAGTCGCCTGAAAAAATCGCTCCGTATGTATGGTGCGACATCGAAGACGCCGGACACACCATCTGAAAACACAACAGCCACCTTTTTCCCCTCCAGGGGGCTGACACGGGAAACCTTCTTCATAATCACTCCAATGGCTTTATCGGCAGAGGGTTCTGGCCGCTGACCGCGAGCCTCCAATCGGCCATGAGGTCTTCCTTGTGTATTTCCATCCATGCGAGAATCAGCTTCTGCTTGTTTCTGGGGAACTTCCCTTCCAGAAGCTCTCCGTCTTCAATCGAAAAAATTGCGTCATCATCTCCATACGAAGCATGAATATGCGGCACGTGGTGTTTCTTGTCGTCATAGAAGAACATGTAAATGATGATCCCGTAAAACATGGAAATGGTCGGCATCATACCCTCCTTATGAACAGTGTCACCCCTTCATCTCGCTGAAGACATCCGTATCAACCGTCCTCTTGCGACGATGCAGGTAGACCACCATTGCCAGGGCCAGGGACACCTCGGCCGAAGTCAGCGCCATGATGAAGATGGCGAACAACTGGCCGTCGGCGTTGCCCCAGCGGGCCGAGCCCCCCACAAACACCAGCATCACGGCGTTGAGCATGACCTCGATGCAGACCAGCATCATGATCAGGTTGGCACGCCAGGCCAGAAGCCCGCCCATCCCCAGGAAGAAGAGCAGACCGGCCAGAATGATGATATGTTCGAGAGGGACGATCACTCCGTATCTCCACGTTTGGGCTGTTTGCCGAGATAGAGGGCGCCCACCAGGGCGAACAGCAGTTGCAGCGAAACCAGTTCCACCGCCAGGCCATGCTCCCGGAACAGGCACACGGCCACCTCGCGGATCGGCAACGCCTGGGGAGCTGCCGCGGCATCCTCCCCATGACGGGCGAGGACCACCGCCGCCAGCGAGGCGATGCTGATGCCCGACAACAGCAGGGCCGGCAGCCATTCCCGCCAGTGGGGCGAGAGCCCCTTTTCCGGGTGCACCAGGTCGAGCATCATGATCACGAACAGGAACAGCACCATGATGGCGCCCGCGTAGAGGATCACCTCGAAGGCCGCCGCCAGCGGCGCCATCAGCAGGTAGAAGATCACCGCCACGGAGAACAGGGAGGTGACCAGGTACAGGATGGCATGCACCGGATGCTTCTCGGTAATGGCCAGGATGGCGCCGATAACGGCCACGCTGGCCAGTATGTAGAAGATGGTCTGTTCCATAGTTCCAGAATCGGTTTCTCACAGAGCTCACAGAGGCACGGAGAAACACATCGAATTTTAACGTCATTCCATGACAGTAATGAAAGATTTATTTGATGTTAGCCTGCATATTTCAAGGTGTTGAGATCCTCTGTGCCTCTGTGAGCTCTGTGAGAGCAAACGTTTTATGGCATCAATGACCTCACGTCCACCGGCGGCTTCTCCTCCAGCCCCGCACCCCTTGGCTGGGTCACGCCGATGCCCGAGTGTTTATAGAAGTTGTAGGAGCTGTCCTTGCCGCAGCCGTCGATCAGCAGGTCCTCCTTTTCGTAGACCAGGTCCATGATGTTGCGTTTGCAGATCTCGTAATCCGGCGTCATCTGGATGGCCAGGGTCGGGCAGGCCTCGGCGCAGAGGCCGCAGAAGATGCAGCGCGAGAAATTGATCCGGAACCATGCCGCGTAGCGCCTGCCGTCCGCCCGCTGCGCCGCTTGCATGGAGATGCAGTCCACCGGGCAGGCCGCCGAGCAGAGGTAGCAGGCCACGCAGCGCTCATCGCCGTCCGGGTCGCGGGTCAGCACGATGCGGGCCCGGAAGCGCGGATAGGGCACCCGCTTCTGCTCCGGGTATTGGATCGTGACCGGGCGACGCAGCATGTGGCGCAGCGTCACGCCGAAGCCGGTCGCTATCCCCTTTATGTCGTCGAAAACGGACATGCGGTTGATTCCCGTTGAAAACAAGACGCCCCTGACGGGGCGTCTTCATGGAGAGTGGAATAGAGTATATCAGGCATTTCCGTGTTTGGCACGTTCCGCCTTTTTAAGCAGGGCCGATGCCAGGGGGTGATCATTATGCTCGGCATAGCGGCTGGCGGTATTTCCGGTGGGGGTCTTCAGACCGGGGTTGGCGCCTCCGTCCAGCAAGGTCTGGACGGTCTTGTTACAGCCGTAGATGGCCGCCAGCATCAGCGGGGTATGCCCTTCGCGGTCCCGTGAGTCAACATCGGCCCCCTTTTCGATGAGCATCCTGACGATCACGGTATGGCCGTTGGCGGCGGCGTAATGGAGGGCGGTCTTGCCTTTGTCGCTGCTGGCGGTCAGATCCGCCCCGCGGTGCAACAGGTCCTGAACAAAGTCCTTCTGCCCTTCCTTCGCGGCATTGATCAGAGGGGTATGTCCGTGGCGGTCCTTGGCGTTCACGTTTTCCATGTTCGACTCCTCCATGATGTATGAGCTTCGGACTACGATGTCCGTGGTGTCACAGAGACGACGTTCTACGAAGCCGCCACCAGCCACCAGCCGGTTGCCAGGATATTCAGGAGCGCCAACGGCGTCAACAGCTTCCACCCCAGGTGCATCAACTGGTCGTAGCGCAGGCGGGGCAGCGTCCCGCGCATCCAGATGAAAAAGAAGGCAAAGACCAGGGTCTTGATGCCGAACCAGATCACCGGCGCCAGGACCGGTCCGTGCCATCCGCCCAGGAAAAAGGTCGTCGCCAGGCCGCCCAACACGATGATGTTGATGTACTCCCCCACAAAGAACAGACCGAAACGCATCCCGGAGTATTCGGTGTGAAAACCGGCCACCAGCTCCCCCTCGGCCTCGGGGATGTCAAAAGGGATGCGTTTGCACTCGGCCGTGATGCTGATCAGAAAGATGATGAAGGCCAGCGGCTGGTAGAGGATGAACGGGATACGGGCCTGGGCGTCGACGATTGCGGTCAGACTGAAGGATCGGGCCAGCATGACCACCGGCACCAGGGAGAGCCCCATGGAGAGTTCGTAGGAGATCAACTGGGCCAGGCCGCGAATGCCCCCCAGCAGGGAATACTTGGAGTTGGAGGCCCAGCCGCCGATGGCCACGCCGTAGACGGCAATGGAGGAGAGCGCCAGGAAGAACAGGAGCCCCACGTTCAGGTCGGCGATCAGGAGCGGAACCTGGTGTCCGGCAATGGTCAGGGGTTTTCCGAACGGGATTACGCTGAAGATCAGGATGGCGGGGATGGCGGCCATGGCCGGGGCCAGACAGAACAGCCACTTGTCGGCGGCCGCCGGAATGAAATCTTCCTTGGTGAGGAGCTTGACCAGGTCGGCCAGGGGTTGCAACAGACCGAGGGGACCGACGCGATTGGGCCCCTTGCGATCCTGGATCCAGGCCAGGACCCTCCGTTCGGCAAATACCAGGTAGGCGGCCAAGGTCAGGATGGCGAGGAAGACCATCCCCAACTTTGCCGCAAACAGCGCTATGTCAACGGTGGATGCCGTCATCGGAACCTGTCGAAAACATGGTGGAGGGACACGAACGTAACGATTAGTTATATATCACAAAACCGGGACAAACACCACATGCTAATTCGGCATCTCGCCTGTCCATGGAAAGTACGTGCCACGGGGCCGCAGCGGCATTGGATCGACAACATGCAATGATGTTACATCAGTTTTGCCGCTTTTGGGTGATTCTCCGTTCGGGTGATCGGGATAACTTTGAGAAAATTCCGCGATTTTATTTGCGTCCCCGCGGTTCCGCGGCCCGGCCGCCGTTTTGAGGATTACAGCAAATAAGCCTTGAACAGGCGCAACGCCGCGCACTATAATGCCTCCGACAAGGAGAGCACCGCATGGATGTACACGAGACGGTTTTCATCAAGAGTGCGGCAAAGGCCAGGGACTATCCTGTCTCGGACCTGCCCGAGGTAGCCTTTGTGGGTCGCTCCAACGTCGGCAAGTCATCGCTGGTCAACGTGCTGGTCAACCGCAAAAACCTGGTGCGGACCAGCTCTACGCCCGGC
>JAATGX010000099.1 GCA_015688915.1 Desulfuromonadales bacterium | reverse complement strand
TTATGAGACATACGTGGATAAAGCCCGCGGCCGGCGGCCCGAGTTCAGGCAGATCTCCGAAGGGCTCAAGGCCCGCTCCGCCCTGGTCGAGGCGGCCAAGGCCAACTATTATCCCGACATCTTCCTGGCCGGGATGTTCTCCTGGGCATACGCCGCCGACCGGGACCGCATCAACAACCCCTACATCTACGACCCGTTCAAACACTCAGGCGGCGGGGCGGCCCTGGGTGCACGCTGGAAGCTGGACTTCGGCATTACCGGTTCCAAGGTGGCCGGGGAACGGGCCCAGTATAATCGCCTGCTCGCTACCCGTGAGTTTGCCGACGCCAACATCCCCTGCAGATCAAGAAGTTCTACCTGGAGTCGCAAGAGGCGGAGAACAGCGCAGCAGCCACCAAGTCAGCCTATACCAACGCCAAAAAATGGGCCGTGGCGGCACTTGCCAACTTCGACTTCGGCGTGGGACCGGCCAAGGAGATATTCGATGCGCTCCAGGCCTATGCCCGCATGCGGGCCGCCTATTTCCAGTCCGTCTATAATTACCGTGTCGCCAGGGCAAGCCTGGAGTACGCCAGCGGCGAACCACCCCTGGCGAACGGAAAAGAATAGGGAGGAATCATGCTGAAACGTATCACCCTCATGACGCTGACCGGGATATTCCTGGCCGCACATGCCTTTGCCGCCCCGACGGACGAGGTAAAAAAGACCGTGGACGAGGTAGTCCGCATCGTTGCCGACAAGGACATGAAAAAACATGAGCAAAAGCGTCGCCAGGCGCTCAAAAAGGCCATCGGCGCCATTTTCGACTATGGTGAGATGGCCAAACGTTCTCTCGGCAAGCACTGGAACCAGCGTACCCCGGCGGAGAGGAAGCAGTTCACCGATCTGTTCGCCACTCTTTTGGAAAACTCCTATGCGGGGAAGATCGAGTCCTACAACAACGAGAAGATCGTGTACATCAAGGAAACCCTGGACGGCGGCTACGCCGAGGTCCGGTCCAAGGTGGTCACGGCCAAACGGGACGAGTTTTCCCTGGATTATCGGCTGACGAACGCGAACGGCGCCTGGGTGGTCTATGATGTGGTCATCGAGGGGGTCAGCCTGGTCTCCAACTACCGCAGCCAGTTCAACCGGATCATCACCGCCAACGGCTACCCCGAATTGGTGAAAAAACTACAGACCAAATCCGATGAACTTAAGGCGCCATGACACGATTAAAATTGCTTGACACGCCCTTCTGGCCTGTGATAAACGACACGGGCAGCAAGTTTCGGACGTTTTTGCAGAACGTTGAAGTAACATGTTTGACCAGGCTTGGCGGTTTTCCTGCATCAGACTCCGGAAACTTAAGCGGTATCTAACTAGTTCCGGCGAAGGTCCGGAGAAAAAAAGGAGGTAGGAAAATGGCACAGGGCAAGGTTAAATGGTTTAACGACACCAAGGGGTTCGGTTTCATCGAGCAGGAAGGCGGCGAGGATGTGTTCGTTCACTTCTCGGCTATCCAGTCGGAAGGCTTCAAGTCCCTCGCGGAAGGCGACGCGGTCACCTTCGACATCACCCAAGGCCCCAAAGGGCTTCAGGCTTCCAACTTCCAGAAAACAAAGTAAGACTGATGCCGGTATCCAGTAAAAAAGCCCGCTGAAGAGTTCAGCGGGCTTTTTTTGTTGCTTGCTATCTGCGCTTGGCGGGTGGAGCTTTTTTGCCTTGCCGTATATCGTGCGCTCTTCGTCCCGAATCCACCCGTACGCCACCGGGCGCTCCACCATATCCCGTCAACAGCATTCCCGCCATATCCTCTCGTCCCAGTTTCCCAAGCGCCTCCAACACCTTGGTGCGCTGTTCCGGCTGATGCCAGAGCAGCAGCGCCTTTTGCAGCCCCTTTTCCCGGTCGCCGGCCGGAACATATACCCTCTTCCCGCTATCCGGATCGATCCCCGTATAAAACATGCAGGTGGAGAGGGTGCCGGGGGTGGGAGTGAAGTCCTGGACCTGCTCCACCTTCAACCCCAGCCCCTTGAGCAGGAGCGCCAACTCCAGCATATCGGCCAGGGTGCAGCCGGGATGTCCGGAGATCAGATAAGGAACGACATGCTGACGCTTGCCGATGCGGGCGCTTTCGTCCTCGAAATGGCGCATGAAGACCTCGAACGCCTTTCCACCCGGCTTACGCATCAACGTCGTGACATGTTCCACAAGATGTTCCGGGGCAACCTTGAGCAGTCCGCTGACATGATGCCCCACGAGTTCGCGGAAATACTCCGGTTGCCTCTCCAGCAGATCGTAGCGCACCCCGGACGAGACCGCCACCTGTTTCACCCCGGCGCGGTTGCGGGCTTTCAGCAGCAGGTCCGCAGCCCGCTTGCCGCTGGTTTCGAGATGTGTGCAGACCGAGGGAAAGATGCAGCTTTCCTTCCGGCAGTTCCGCATCGCCTCGTCGTTACCACAGGCAAGACCGTACATGTTGGCGGTCGGGCCGCCGATGTCGCTGATGCTGCCGCGAAACCACGGCTGGCGGGCAAGCCGGTCGATCTCGGCAATCACCGATGATTCGCTGCGGGACTGGATCAGCTTGCCCTGGTGCATGCTGATGGCGCAGAAGGCGCAGCCGCCGAAGCAGCCCCGGTGGCTGGTGATGGAGGTCTTGATCTGCTCCCAGGCCGGGACCGGCTGCTGGTAGCACGGATGGGGGGCCTTCTCGAAAGGGAGGGCATAGACGGCATCCATCTCGGTTTCGGAAAGCGGAAAGGCCGGGGAATTGCAGACAAGGGCGCGGTCGCCGTGCCGCTGGAGAAGGGTCCGTGCGCTGTAGGGGTTCTGTTCGCGGCTGGCCAACCGGAACGCCTCGGCGAATTTCAGTTTGTCGGTAGAAATCTCTTCAAAGGTGGGGATTTCCCTCACCCCCACCCCCTCTCCCTGAGGGAGGGGGTGGCCGAAGGCCGGGTGAGGGGGCACCTCCCGCCCAATCCGGCATGTGCCCCGCACATCCCGAATATCCGCCATGCACTCGCCGGAACGCATCCGTTCCGCCACCTCCAGCAGCGGCCGCTCGGCCATGCCGTAGATCAGCAAATCCGCCTTGGCGTCGAACAGGATCGAGCGCCGTACCTTGTCCTCCCAAAAATCATAGTGGGCAAAGCGGCGCAGCGAGGCCTCGATGCCGCCGATCACCACCGGCACGTCCTTGTAGGCTTCTTTCAGGCGGGAGGTGTAGATGATAACGGCGCGATTGGGGCGGGCGCCGTGGCGGTTGCCCGGTGTATAGGCGTCGTCGTGGCGCAGCTTGCGGGCCGGGGTGTAGTGGGCCACCATGGAATCCATGGCCCCGGACGAGACCGCGAAGAACAGGCGCGGCCGCCCCAGGGCCATGAACGGGTCCTTGGAGCGCCAGGCCGGCTGGGCGATGATCCCCACCCGGAAACCGTGGGCCTCCAGCCAGCGGGCGAGGAGCGGCACACCAAAAGCGGGATGGTCGATGTACGCATCCCCGGAGACGAAGATGACGTCCAGCTCGGCCCAGCCGCGCCGGCGCATCTCTTCCACTGTCGTGGGGATAAATGGCATTGAATTCAGGGGAAAAATCCCGGTCCTTCCAGTCCCATGGTCTCGGGAAACCCACAGACGATATTCATGTTCTGCACCGCCTGGCCTGATGCACCCTTCACCAGGTTATCGATGGCGGAAAAAACGACGACCCGTCCGGTGCGCTCATCCACCAGCGGGGCGATATCGCAGAAGTTGGAGCCCCGCACGAAGGCGGTCGAAGGCAGGCTGCCCTGGGGCAGCACTCTCACGAACGGCTCGCCATCATAGAACTCCCGATACAACGTGACCAGCTTTTCCGTGGTGGTCGCCTTCTTCGGCGTGGCGTAGATGGTGGAGAGGATGCCCCGATCCATGGGCACCAGGTGCGGCGTAAAGGTGATCTTCAACTCTTTGCCCGCCAAAAGTGACAACTCCTGTTCAATCTCCGGCGTGTGCCGATGAACTCCTCCCACACCGTAGGCCTTGAAACCATCGTTCACCTCGCAATACAGGCTGTCCACCTTGGCGGAACGCCCGGCTCCACTGACACCTGACGCGGAGTCGGCGATGATGCTGTCCGGGTCGATCAGCCCCTTTTTCAGGAGCGGCGCCAGTCCCAGGATGATGCTGGTGGGGTAGCAACCGGGGTTGGCCACCAGTTTTGCGCCCCTGACCTTGGCCCGCCTGACCTCCGGCAGTCCGTAGACCGCCTTTTTCAGCAGGGCCGGGTTGAGATGTGGCTCGTACCAGGCACCATAGACCGCCGGATCACTCAGCCGGTAATCGGCTGACAGATCGATGACCCGTTTCCCCAGCTTGAGAAAGGTCGGGACCACCTCCATGGCCGCCTTGTGCGGCAGAGCCGTGAAGATGATGTCAGCCTTTTCCGCCACCCGCACCGGCTCCAGATTTTCCAGCAGCAGGTCGCAGCGCTCCCTCAAGGTCGGGAAAACCTCCGAGATGGGTTTTCCGGCGCTCTGTTCCGAGGTCAGGCAGGTCACCGCCACCTCCGGATGACGGTAGAGGATGCGGATCAACTCCAGTCCGGTGTAGCCGCTGGCTCCCACAATGGCGACATTCAACATTGCCCTATCTCCTTTGCATAAAAAAAGGGAAAACCCGTGCGGGTTTTCCCTTTTGTACCATAGACCGAAAGGCCTAATCCAGCGATTAACGCTTGGAAAACTGGAACCGGGCGCGGGCTGCCTTGCGGCCGTATTTCTTGCGCTCTTTCACACGGGAATCTCGGGTGATGAAACCTGCCTTCTTGAGGCTGCCGCGCAGTTCAGGATCGGTAACCAGCAGCGCCTTGGTGATGCCGTGGCGGATGGCACCGGCCTGGCCGGAGTCTCCACCGCCTTGAACGGTCACGTAGATATCGAACTTGCCGATATTCTCGGTGAGCTCCAGCGACTGGCGGACAACCATCTTCGAGGTTTCACGGCCGAAGTATTCATCAAGGGTTTTGTTGTTGACGGTGATCTTGCCTGCGCCCGGCTTGAGCCATACCCTGGCTACCGAGCTCTTGCGCTTGCCTGTTCCGTAATAGCTGACTGCTGCCATATCGTGACTCTCCTCAGAGTGTTAAAGTGCCAGTTGTTTGGGCTGCTGGGCGTCATGGGGGTGACTGCTGCCGGCATAGATCTTGAGCTTCTTGAGCATATGACGGGCAAGCTTGTTCTTGGGGAGCATCCCCTTGACCGCCTTCTTGATGACATCCTCGGGCTTCCTTTCCAGAAGCTTGCCGGCGGTGATCTCCTTGAGCCCGCCCGGAAAACCGGAGTGACTGTAGTAGACTTTGTCGGCAAGCTTGCGGCCGGTCAGGGCGATCTTTTCGGCGTTTACCACGATGACGAAATCGCCGGTATCCACACTCGGGGTAAAGATAGCCTTGTTCTTGCCGCGCAGGACATTGGCCACCTGGGAGGCAAGCCTGCCGAGCACCGCGTCCTGTGCATCGACCACGTACCAGTCCCGTTTTACGTTCTCAATTTTTGCGACTTCCGTTTTCATAATTCCTCACAGACTGCACAACCTGGGAAAAGACAGGCCATGGTTTTTTCGAAGAGGTGTAACTTACTGAATGAGTGGCCGCATGTCAAGAAAAAAATCTGCGTCTTGTTTCCGAAAGGTGAACGAGGTTGTCAAGCGCCCTGTTTCATGCTACATATGCGTGCTGCAAGAGTACCATATGATTACGGAGTTTGCCACCATGAAGATCACCGCTGCCGAAGTGGAACATGTCGCCCAACTGGCTCGGCTGGAATTGAGCGCCGAGGAGAAAAGTCTCTTTGTCGGCCAGATGGATGCCATTCTCGGCTATGTCGACAAACTCAAGGAGTTGAGCACCGACGACGTTCAGCCGACCTCCCACGCCATTCCCGTTGAGAACGCCTTTCGTCCAGACCGTGAGGCGCCCTCCATCGGCGTGGAAAAGGCCCTGGCGAACGCACCGGACAGGGCGGAGAGCTTTTACCGCGTCCCCAAAGTCATAGAATAGAGAGCAGGGGTATATATACGAACCATGGAACTCTTCGATCTCACCATACACGAACTGCACAACAAACTGATTGCCGGGGAGGTCTCCTCCGTCGAGGCAACCACGGCCATGCTGGCCCGCATCGAGGCGGTGGAGCCCGCCGTCGGTTCGTTCATCACCGTCACCCCGGAGCAGGCCCTGGCAGATGCCGAGGCCGCCGACCGGCGCATTGCGTCCGGTAATGCGGATGTATTGACCGGCATCCCACTGGCCCTCAAGGACATCTTCCTCACCGAGGGGATTCGCACGACCTGCGGTTCACGCATCCTGCACAACTTCATCCCTCCCTACAGCGCCACCTCCTGGGAGAAATTGCGCAATCAGGGCGCTGTGCTCCTGGGCAAGCTCAACCAGGACGAATTCGCCATGGGGTCGTCCAGCGAGTCCAGCGCCTTCGGAATCACCCGCAACCCATGGAACACGGAATACATCCCGGGCGGGTCTTCCGGCGGCTCGGCAGCCGCCATCGCCGCCCGGCAGGCCTTGGCCACGCTCGGCACCGACACCGGCGGCTCCATCCGCCAGCCTTCCTCCCACTGCGGTTGCGTGGGACTCAAACCGACCTACGGCCGCGTCTCGCGTTACGGCGTCATCGCCTATGCCTCGTCCCTGGACCAGGTGGGACCGCTGACCCGCGACGTGACCGACTGTGCCGTCATGCTGGGCGCGGTGGCGGGACACGATCCGAAGGACTCCACCAGCGTCGACACACCGGTGCCCGACTACACGGCCGGCCTGACCGGCAGTGTCGAGGGCCTCAGGATCGGCCTCCCCAAGGAGTACTTCCATGACTCGAACTCCCGTGGCGGCCTCGACCCGGACGTGCAGACGGCCATGGACCGGGCCATCGAGACCTATCGCGGCTTGGGGGCCGAATTCGTGGACATCTCCCTGCCCCACACCGACTATGCCGTGGCGACCTATTATCTGATCGCCACGGCCGAGGCCAGCTCCAACCTGGCCCGGTACGACGGTGTCCGTTTCGGCCATCGCAGCGAACAGGCGGAGAGCCTGATCGACATGATGACCAAAAGCCGCAGCGAGGGGTTCGGCATGGAGGTCAAGCGCCGCATCATGCTCGGCACCTATGCGCTCTCCTCAGGCTACTACGACGCCTATTACGTCAAGGCCCAGAAGGTGCGCACCCTGATCATGCAGGACTTCACCCGGGCCTTCGAGAGGGTGGACGCGATCCTGACCCCGGTGGCGCCCACGCCGGCCTTCAAAATCGGCGAAAAGGTCGATGACCCGTTGCAGATGTACCTGTCGGACATCTTCACCATCCCGGTCAATCTGGCCGGCACCTGCGCCATGTCCGTACCGGCCGGCTTCTCGGCCTCCGGCCTGCCCATCGGCCTGCAACTGATCGGCAAACCGTTCGGCGAGGAGACCATCCTGCGGGCGGCGCACGCCTTTGAACAGGCTACGGAGTGGCATACGCGAAAGGCGAATATTTAAAACCTATGCAATCTGCCACAGAGCCACAGAGACACGGAGAAAATCTTTGAACAAAATGAAGTAACGTGTGTCGAATCTTGAATCGATTCAAGCGATGCCCGTTATTTTTCCGATACAATCTCTGTGAAACCTCTGTGTCTCCGTGTCTCTGTGGCAGGTTTACCGTATTCTTGGTTTCAGTTTATTTCCGGAGTCACTACTTATGAAATTCCAGCCTGTCATCGGCCTCGAAGTCCACGTCCAACTCAAGACCGATTCCAAAATCTTCTGCGGTTGCTCCACCCGGTTCGGCGCCGAGCCCAACTCCCAGACCTGCCCGGTCTGCCTGGGTATGCCCGGCGCCCTGCCGGTACTTAACAAGAAGGTGGTGGAGTTCGCGGTCAAGGCAGGCCTGGCGACCAATTGCAGCATCAGCCACCACAGCATCTTTGCCCGCAAGAACTATTTCTACCCCGACCTCCCCAAGGGGTATCAGATCAGCCAGTTCGAGGACCCGATCTGCCGCGAGGGATGGCTGGATATCCAGATAAACGGCGAGGAAAAACGCATCGGCATCACCCGCATCCACATGGAAGAGGATGCCGGCAAACTGGTACACAACGATGTGTCCGGACTGGGAGAGGGGTCGGGGGTTGACCTGAACCGGGCCTGCACACCACTCCTGGAGGTCGTTTCCGAACCGGACCTGCGCAGTTCCGATGAGGCGGTGAGCTATCTGAAACAGTTGCACCAGATCGTGACTTGGCTGAACATCTGCGACGGCAACATGGAAGAGGGGAGTTTCCGCTGCGACGCCAACGTATCGGTCATGCCGATCGGCTCGGACACCTTGGGCACCCGGGCGGAGATCAAGAACGTCAACTCCTTCAGATTCGTCAAGCAGGCTATCGAGTACGAGATCCAGCGCCAGATCGACCTGATCGAGGATGGCGGCACCGTCGTCCAGGAGACGCGCCTGTTCGACCCGAACAGCGGCACGACCCGCTCCATGCGCGGCAAGGAAGAGGCCCACGACTACCGTTATTTCCCGGATCCGGACCTGGTGCCGCTGGTCATCGACGACGAGTGGGTGGAGCGCGCCCGCGGGGAACTGCCCGAACTGCCGGAACACAAACGGCAGCGCTTCATCGCCGAATTCGGCGCATCCGAGTACGACGCCGAGGTGCTGACCGCCAGCCGCGGACTGTCGGAATACTTCGAGGAGGCTGTCGCCTTTCATCAGAACGCCAAGGCCGTCTCAAACTGGATCATGGGTGAGGTCACCCGCGCCCTGAACGACTCCGGCAAAGAGATCGACCAGTGTCCGGTGACGCCGCGTCTGCTGGGGGAACTGCTCAAGCTGATCGACGGCGGCACCATCTCCGGCAAGATCGCCAAGACCGTGTTCGACGAGATGTGGCGGAGCGGCAGGGAGCCCAAGGACATCGTCGAGGAGCAGGGGCTGGTCCAGGTCTCCGACAGCGGTGCCATCGAGGCGATCATCGACGGGATCATGGCCGCAAACCAGGGGCAGGTGGAGGAATACCGGGGGGGCAAGGAAAAGGTCTTCGGGTTCTTCGTGGGACAGGTGATGAAAGCGAGCAAAGGCAAGGCCAACCCGGCCCTGGTCAACGAATTGCTGTTGAACAAACTCAAAGGTTAGGAAAGAGGCTTTCACTCATGCGCTTGATAACGGTATTCATGTTTCTGATCACGACAGCCTTCCCGGTCTGCGCCGCGGAAAAGGCGGCCTCCCTGAAAGATGTTGTTTCCGCCCTGGAAAAGGGCTACGCGACGCTTCAGGACGTGCAGGCCGACTTCAGCCAGAGGACCGTCATCGCCGCCATGAAGAAGGAGCAGCGGGGCAGCGGCGAGGTATTGCTCAAGCGGCCCGGTTCCGCCACAGCCATGTTCCGATTCAACTACACCAAACCGAAGCAACAGATCGTCTCCAACGGCAAGCAGGTCTGGTTCTATATCCCCGACAACCACCAGGTGATGGTGTCGTCGGTGGCCGACATGTTCAAGGGGGGCAACGGCATTGCACTGTCCTACCTGACCGGCCTCGGTCACGTATCCCGCGACTTCACCGTCGCCTTCACCAAGGAGGCGCGGGACAGGGACGGCAACTATCAACTGGAACTGGTGCCCAAGAAACCGTCGGCCGTGCTGGCCAAGCTTCACCTGACCGTCTCCGCCGAGGCGGTGGAACGATTTCTTCATGAGGGGGACGTAAAGGACATGTTCCCGATTGTCTCGTCGGTGGTGTTCGACGCCGGCGGCAATGAAACCCGCATCGATTACAGCCGCAGCCGGGTGAACAAGGGCATCGACAATGCAAAATTCAACTTCAGGATCCCCGAGGGGGTCGAGGTCATAAAACCGTAGGAGGTTTCTGCAATGCCGTCATTCGACATCGTTTCCAAGGTTGACATGCAGGAGGTGGACAACGCCGTCAACCAGGCCATCAAGGAGATCGGCCAGCGCTACGACTTCAAGGGCTCCAAGAGCGAGATCACCCCGGAGAAGGATAGCGTCAAGGTACTGGCCGATGACGACTACAAGCTGAAAGCGGTCATTGATGTGCTGCAATCCAAATTCCTCAAGCGCAACATCTCCATCAAGGCCTTGCAGTACGGCAAGGTCGAGCCGGCCTCCGGCGGCATGGTGCGCCAGATCATCACGGTCCAGCAGGGCATCTCCAAGGAAAAGGGCAAGGATATCATCGCCGTGATCAAGGAGAGCAGGGTCAAGGTGCAGGCCCAGATCCAGGACGACCAGGTCAGGGTAACCGGCAAGAACCGCGACGACCTTCAGGAGACGATCCAACTCCTCAAGGGGAAAAACCTGGATATGGAAATGCAGTTCGTGAATTTCAGGGAATAATGGAGGCGGGTCATTTTGAGTGATACTGTGAAACAGAAGGTCAGCATGGTCAGCCTGGGCTGCCCCAAGAACCTGGTGGATGCCGAGGTGATGCTGGGGGTGCTCTCGAAGCAGGAGTACGAGATTACCACCGACGAGAAGGATGCCGACGTGATCATCGTCAATACCTGTTCCTTCATCAAGGAGGCCAAACAGGAGAGCATCGACGCCATCCTCGACCTGGCCGAACGCAAACATGACGGCCGCTGTCACACCCTGATCGTTTCCGGCTGCCTGCCCCAACGCTACCAGGAGGAACTGGCAAAAGAGCTGCCCGAGGTGGATATCTTCATCGGTACCGGCGACT
>JAATGX010000292.1 GCA_015688915.1 Desulfuromonadales bacterium | reverse complement strand
CAAGCCGATTTTCTGGCCAGTATCAAGGAACTCCGCCATAACCACACGATCTTCGCCGTGACCAGCCGTCTGGCCAACCGGCTGATCTTTCACTACACGAACCAGCTCATGTCGCTCCCCCTCAATGCCGGCTTCTTCGCGTACCTCAACACCATCGGCACCATCGGGCTGGTGCATGCCCTGATCACCCCCTATTACCTGGCCTATCACCACCAGCACAAGGGGAAGGAACTGATCCGCGACCTCAGGGGGGCGTTTCCCGAGGTCGCCGAACGGGAGGCGCCGGAGCGGATCGCCCTGTTCACCGACACCCTGGACGAGATCAACGGCGTGGCCATCACCATCAAGCGCCTGATCAAGACCGCCCGCGACCGGGGGGTGGAACTGACCGTCATCACCGCCGGCGACATCGGCGAGCCGACCATGGCGGGGGTGGTGAAGTTCGGTTCGGTGGGGGATTTCGTGCTGCCGGAATATCCGGAGTTGAAGCTCTGTTTCCCGCCGATCCTGGACGTGATGGACTTTATCGAACGCGAGGGATTCACCCGCATCCACATCAGCACCCCCGGCACCGTGGGGCTTCTGGGGCTCCTGGTCGGCCGGATGATGGACATCCCGGTCGCGGGGACGTACCACACCGATATCCCCCAGTACGTGCGCAGCCTGACCAACGACGAGTTCCTGGAGGAGGCCGCCTGGAGCTACATGATCTGGTTCTACAACCAGATGGAGGAGGTCATGGTCCCCTCTGCCGGCACCCGTGACCAACTGCTCTCGCGGGGGCTTCCGGGCGACAAGATGAAACCGCTTCCCCGCTGGGTGGATACGGAGCAGTTCTCGCCGGCCAGAAGGGTGCCGCAGTACTGGAACAGCCGCGGTCTGGCCGGCGATATCAAGCTCCTGTACGTCGGCCGGGTCTCGCGGGAAAAGTCGCTGGAACTCCTGGCGGACGCCTTCCGCGAACTGGTGGATGACGGAGAGGCGGTTTCGCTTGCCGTGATCGGCGACGGCCCGTATCGGGAGGAGATGGAGGCGAGCCTGGCGGGATACCCGGTCCTGTTCTCCGGATACCTGCACGGCGAGGAATTGCAGACCGGGTATGCATCGGCCGACCTGTTCGTGTTCCCCAGCGCCACCGATACCTTCGGCAACGTAGTCCTGGAGGCGCAGGCATCGGGCCTGGCCGTGATCGTTTCCGACCTGGGCGGCCCCCGGGAACTGATCGTCGAGGACGAGACCGGGGTGGTGTTCCGCTCCGGGAGCACGGCGGAACTGGCCGCCGCCATCAGGCGCCTGATAACGGATCGCCCCCGCCTGGCGGAAATGGGGGAGAACGCCCGCAGGTTCACCCTGCAAAAAGGCCCGGTCGCCGAGGAAACCTACAGCACCATATTGCAGCACGGCGCTTCATCGGGAGCGGAACCGGCCGACGGCTACCAGCCCATGGCCGGCGCGGTTTAGAACCGGAGGTTGACATGACATACGAACAGATCAAGGAGATCGCCCGGGAACGGGGCATCAGGATTGGAGGAGTCAAAAAGGTGGAGATCGTCAGGGCGATCCAGACGCAGGAAGGGAACGAACCCTGCTTTGCCACCGGCCGGGCGGCCGACTGCAGCCAACTGCGCTGTTTATGGCTCAAGGCCTGCGACTGATTACGTCGTAGCGTCTACCTCGAAGCGTTCATGCGGCCTTGCGGGGCGATTTCCTCATCTTCAGGAATTCCCGCTCAAGCAATCCGATCCTGCGCAGTTTCGGGTCCTCCGAAGCGGTGAGTTTTTCCACCAGCTCTTCCCATTCATGGCTGATGAACGGCTGGTCGCGAAGGGCGGCCTCGGCCTGCCCGTGTACGGCATGGTTGCCACGGTTCGTGCGTTCCGGTTTCATGGATGGTTCTCCTTTTCAATCGTCGGTCTGCCGTGTATTCAAGGCAACTGCCCGTACCGAATACGAGCCATCCTTGCCCTTTCCGTCCTGGCGGAAGACGATGACCGTGTTGCCGTCCCTGCCGATCCACCGCCGGCACGATTTGTTGGGGTCGGAGATGTCCACGACCCGGCAGCGGTATTCCCTGGCGCCGACCTTGTAGGTAGTATCTTCCCTGACCAGCCGGTATCTCCGTTTGACCACGGTCACGTAATCCGTATCAAGCACCTTCAGGCTTACCTCGCCCGTTGCGCCGAATTCCATGGTCGCCTCGGGGCACTCCATGGTGGTGTGCTCGTAACTGGCGCGGGGAATTTCCACCGTGCTCCGTTTCCCGTTCCTCATGACATGGAAAAGAAATACGGCATTGTCGAGTCTTCCCTCGATGCTGACATCGGCGCCGTTCTCCCGGCCGTGTCGCGAATAGCTCACCAGATCGTTTCTGCTTATGGTGCCGCGTTCGGCCATGGAAACATGGTAGCCCATCCAGATAAACGAGGCGCTGATATCACTCAGGTTCTCAAAATGGATGACCGTCTCGTTCGGCGTCCGGCTGCTCCGTTGGGAAACGGACACGTTGCCGATGCGAAAACCCCTGGCAATGACTTCATAGTGCGTTTCGGTCCCGCCGATGTTCGGTACGGCCAGCGGGGGAAGAGTCAACGATACGGTAATCACGACGGCCGCAACCCCGAGGATTCTCCTGAGCACCGGATTCATACCGCTTTCGCGTGGTCAGGGGCATTGCGGGGGTAGTCCGCGGCATGCCTGACGTCTTTTCCCCTGACCATGAAGATCACCATTTCGGCGATGTTGGTGGCATGATCCGCGATCCGCTCCAGGATCTTCGAGACGGAATTGAGCTTTATGGCCCGGTTTATGATGGCGCGATCCTCCATCATGAAGGTCAGGAGTTCCCGCTGGATTTTGGTGTTCAACCCGTCAACCAGGTGATCGTCCGCGCAGACCTTTTGGGCCAGTTCCACATCCTCGCGGACAAAGGCGTCCAGAGCCTCCTTCACCATGACCTCCGTCCAGTGGGCCATGTAGGGGATGTCGATGTAGGGCTTGATAGGCGGCTCGTCGTTCAATTCAATGGCCCGTTTGGCGATTTTCGCGCAGTGGTCCCCCATGCGCTCCAGGTCGGTGACAATCTTGAGCGCCAGCGCGACAAACCGCAGGTCGCGGGCCGCCGGATTCCGCAAGGCCAAGAGTTGCAGGCATTTTTCGTCGACGGCCACTTCCAGCGTATTGACCTCGTGGTCCATGGCGATCATCAGCCGGGCCAGGGCCGAGTCCCGATTCACCAGGCTGTTGACCGATCCGTTGATCATTACCTCGACCTTGCCGCCCATGGTGAGGATCTTGGCCCGAAGACCGTTCAATTCGGCATCGAATGAGGCGGTGATGTGTTCATGTTCCATGGTTGGGGTGTCCGATTGCGCTTAACGGAGATTGATTGAAAAATCATAACGTGCGGCTGTTACAGCGGCATGGAGCTTGCGTTGTGGTTGCGTAAAAGGTGGCCCGGGCAGGAGTTTTTCCGCGGTCGCATCCGCCACATTAACGTAGCCGCATTGTTGCCGGATCTTTTCCCTTGAGGTGATACAATATGTTACCTTGAAAGGACAAGGAGGTGCTGCATGTCCACAAAGATTGGTTACAACCCGGTCAGGGACCCGTACCCCTGGGATGGCGCCGAGGTGCTCTCGAATGCCGCGGCATGGAGCTGTTGCGGTATGAACCTTCCCGCCACGTACAACCTCTGCCCGATGTGCGAAAAAAGGCGCGATGCGGATGATGCCGACCCGGCCGGGTCCGGAGGGTGACGTCGGAATGATCCATGGACGGGAGGGTTGGTACCTGTGACGGGATGTGCTACGCTTGTGCCGGCATGAACCGGAGCGCATGAACTGTCAGAGGAGAACCCGTTACCATGGAAACCTTCGTAGTAGACTCGTGGGATGATCTGCAAGGCGAACTGTTCGCCGACTCGTGGAATGAAGATTTACGGCGGTTCAGGTCGCGCTTCGCCTTCCGGGGGCTTTCCGATTCCCGGTACCGCCTCGAGACGACCCTGATCCGGCTGGGCGGGAAGTATGCCGACCTTGAGCGGCACCTGCTGCGGAATTTCAAGAAATACGCCCACCGCAGCGTCGTGGAGCGCGACTCTCTCTGGCACTGGCTCTCGGTTGCGCAGCATTACGGCCTGCCGACCCGGGTACTCGACTGGACCTATTCCCCGTTCATCGCCATGCATTTCGCCACCGCCAATATCGACAATTTCGATACGGACGGCGTGATCTGGGCGGTCAACTACGTCAAGGCGCACGAGTTGCTGCCGAGAACGCTGAAGGACCGGTTGGAACTGGAGGGTGCGAATGTCCTGACCGTCGAACTGCTTTCGGAAACGATCAATTCATTGCCGGAGCTCGATGCGCTGGCGAGCGACAAGGTGGCCATCTTCTTCGAGCCCCCTTCCATAGACGACCGGATCGTCAACCAGTACGCCTTTTGTTCGGTCATGTCCGATCCGTGCATGGTGCTCGACGACTGGCTGGAGGCGTATCCCGGGATTGCACGCAAGATCATCATCCCGGCCGCCCTGAAGTGGGAGATCCGTGACAAGCTCGACCAGGCGAATATGAACGAACGGGTCCTCTTCCCCGGCCTCGACGGCCTGAGCCGCTGGCTCAAGCGCCACTACAGTCCGCGGATATGAATGTGCAGGTATGGTTGCCTTGATGGACCATCTTTTACACGGTCACAACACGATCGTCACTTCGCTGTAACGGCTGCGCGCTACACAGGTAGCGGACTCGAGGAGATCTTGATTTCTCACGCGAAAAGCAGAATGGGACAAACCGTCACGGAAAGGAGATTTGACCGATGAAACCGTCAGACATCAATCACGCCCGTCACGAAATCCACACTCCCGGTGCCCCGTACGAATGCACATTCGTCAGCCATGAATGGGAAGAACTGGTGGAGAAGCTCGCCGCTTCGGAGGACCCGAGACAGCGTGAAATAGGGCTCCGCGAGCATGAGCTGCTGAAGATGCGTAAACAGTCTTCCGGGGTATCCTGAGAACGATGGACCTTTATTACACCTTCAATGCATACGTTGTTGGCGGCGAACTCGACTTGAACCGGCTGGCGGTCAAGCTGGGCATTGGCCGCAGATATCGCTGGGAAGAGCCCATGAAACTCAACCCGGTTACCTTCACCCAGGCTTCGGGCAGCGATCACGAGTGGGTCTACCTGTATTACTTCGGTGGGGTCGTGTTCCTGAATTGCTCTGCGGACATCGTTGCCCGTTTCCTGGACGGCATCAGGCAATATGCGGAATACCTGAGCGAGCAGCCGCAACTTCCTTTCCGGGAGGAATACCGGCTGGAAATCAACCCCGGCCGCGAGCTTGCCATCACCAACGACTGCGCGGTCCTGCCCACCTACAACCAGATATTCCTCGACATCATCTGCTTCGTCATCGCCAAGTCGGTGGCGCTGGAGCGGATCGAAGGCAGGGTGGATGCGGTGCTGGACGAGGTGGAAGGACTCATCGCCAACCTCGGAAAGGGGAGGTTGGTCCTGCCCGACCGCTCCATGGCCCGGCTGGCGTCATCCATCCTGAGTTTCAAATACACCTCGATCGCCCACATCATGGTGCTGGACAAACCGGACATTACCTGGGACGACGCCGGGGCGGACAGCCTGTACCGCACCATGGCGGGCCTGTTCGAACTGAACCAGCGCTACCAGGAGATCAAGCACAAATCGGAAACACTGCTGGACGTGACCGAGGTCGTATCGAGCCTGTCCCACGCCCAACGCGCCGCCCGCCTTGAATGGATCATCATCGTCCTGATCGCCATCGAAATCGTCATCTACGTTCTCGAGTTGGTCGGGCGTCACTAGACGCCACCTGTCACATCGCTTTTCAGGATGGTCAAGCCCGCATGGTTCCGGGGATACCTATTCCACATCCAGGTCGAGGAATACGTCCGGGCCAAAACAGACAGCGATGGAAAACACGATCAACCCTATCCAGATACCAAAAGATGCCATGGTAATCCTCCTGAACCTTCCTGAAGATTAATCCTTACTATTCAATACTAAAGTAGTCTTATTTCAAAATACACACATTCGTGTAAAAATTTGCATACGTTTGCACCGGGGTAGGTGACGATAGGGCGCCGGCCTCGAATAGACGCGCTTTCTCGTGAAGGGAGGGCCGGCTGTGATGGAGGGGTGCGAAGGGCTTGTGAACCTGCGGGGCTTGCTGCGGAGATTATCCTCGGTTTTGTTGAAAAACAGCGGCTCGCTTAACTGCCGGACCCGTCCTGTTTTTTGTCATCCTCCCAATCGTTCCAGACAACGGGGTATTTGACCAGGTAATGATCGACGGCCTGGCCGATGGTGGGAAAGAAGTGCTCCATACCCAGCTTGCCGAACAGTCCGTAGCGCTTGAGACGGTCCTTGACCGGCCCCTTCATCTGGGCAAAGCAGAGCGCTATGCCCGCTTGACCGAGTTCCTCCTCCAGTTCGGCCAACACGTCCGCCGCGGTAATGTCCACGTCCGTAACCGGTTCCGCGGCCACCACGACCCATGCGGTCGGCGTCGGCGCCTCTGACACGGCCCGCAGGACCTGTTCGCGGAACATTTCCGAATTGGCGAAGAACAGGGGCGCGTCCCAGCGGAAGAGCACCAGTCCGGGGATGCGCCGCGCTTCGGGATGGCGGGTGATGTCGTGATACCCTTTTACCCCGTCGACGCGGCCCAGAACGGCGCTGTAAGGCCGCCAGGCGCGCCAGATGAAGGCGAGCAGCGCAAAGCCGACGGCGATGAAGATGCCATGAACGACCCCCAGCAGCGCCACGCCCATAAAGCAGATGATGGACAGGAAGAATTCGCCGCTCCGCAACCGGTAGAGCCGCCGGACCTCGACCACCTCCACCAGGTTGTAGCAGACCGAAACGACCACGGCGCCCAGGGCGGCGATGGGGACATGCGCCATCAGCCGTGGGGCAAAGAGCAGCAGCAGGGCGATGCAGATCGCGCCGACAACGCCGGTGACCTGGGTCCTGGCGCCGGCCGACTCGGCCACCGGGGTACGGGAAGCGCTGCTGCTGACGGAGAATCCCTGGAACAGGCCGGTTGCCACGTTGGCAACGCCAAGGGCGACCAGTTCCTGGTTTTCGTCGACATAGTAGCCGCCGCGCAGGGCGTAGATGCGGGAAAGAACGCTCATGTCGGCGATGGAGACCAGGGCTATCGCCACTGCTCCGGCAGCCAGGGAGGTGAATTCGGCGAAGGATACCTCCGGGACCCGGAACATGGGCAGCCCTTGGGGCAAAGTTCCGACCACCGGCAGGTGCGCCCGCGTCTCCAGGTCGAACAGCGCCACCGCCGCCGTGGCGCCGACCACCGCCACCAGAACGCCGGGCAGGCGCGGCAGCCATCGCCGGCAGGCGAAGATGGCCGCCAGGCACCCGAAGCCGATGATGCTTGCCGTTGCGTTGATGCGTCCTCCCCGTATGCCTTCCAGGAACCCCGCGGCCGAATCCGGGAGGCTGGCGGCGGACACCGAAAAACCGAGCACCTTGGGAAGTTGGCTGATCAGCAGGGTGAAGGCGATGCCGTTCATGTAGCCGTAACGGATCGGTTTGGAAAGCAGATCGGTGATGAAGCCGAAGCGCGCCAGGCCGGCGAGGATGCAGATGATGCCCGCGATAATGGCGAGCGCTGCGGCAAGGGACGCCGCCCGTACGGCATCGCCGTTGGCAAGGGGCAGGACGGTGGCGGCGATCAGGGCGGTCAGGGCCGAGTCGGGGCCGAGCACCAGGATGCGGCTCGGCCCGAAAATCGCGTAGGCCAGGAGCGGAACAATGGTGGCGTACAGGCCGTAGATGGCCGGCAGCCCGGCCGCTTCCGCATACCCCATGCCGATCGGTGCCAGGAGCGCCGTGAGAACCAGGCCGGCCGCCAGGTCCTGGACGAGCAGTGAGCGGGTGTAGTTGGAAATCGTCACGACGCCGGGCAGCCAGCGGCGCAGGCCGCCGGCTCGTTTGTGGCGTATCTGGAGGACGGATTCGGGGGTCATCCCTGCTGGTTTCCCTTAAGGGCCATCGTCATGTCGTTATCCGCTCGTCATCAATGAGTGCTAAATTCTAAGTTGCATTCAAAGATAACACCAAAAGCGACCACCCCCAACCCCTCCTTATCAAGGAGGGGAGCTTATAATCCCCCTCCTGTTTCAGGAGTGGCCAGGGGTGGTAAGGTGTCAGCTTGAATGCATGCCGTATACTCCTTTTGCTGTACGGCTTTCTATCACATGCCCATTGGACAGTCCACGGCTATCTGCGCAACGGAATGAATAGCGCCGGCAAATTGTTTCATTGCCTTAACAGGGATGGCACATGGCGATTTTATCATGGATCGTGAATCACTGTCGGTTGGGTTGGCCTGACCTTGAAAAAAGCCGCAATCACCTCAACAGGACACAAGGAGCCGAATGATGTTCATCGCCAGGGACAAGAATAACGATCTATATCTGTTCAACGAGCTCCCGGTACGGGGCAACGAGTGCTGGTGGGCTGAATCGGGCCTTGACGGCAGCTATCTGCGTCTCGATAAATCCCTGTACCCGGAACTGACCTGGGACTCCGAACCGCTGCCCGTGTCCATCATGCCCGCCGCCGGCAATGCACCGTAAAGAGACCGGACAGAGATCGGCTGAACGCGATGAACGCCTGCACTCCTTTTTCGAGAACAGCTTTGACGCCATGCTGCTGATCTCTCCCGACGGTGCGGTGTATTCCGCCAATTCCGAGGCGTGCCGAACCTTTGGCATGACGGAACAGGAAATCCGCTCGTCCGGGTGGGAAACGCTCGTGGATAAGGCTGCCCCGCGCCTGCAAGAGGCCCTTTCCGAGCGCTCCGGAAGCGAAATATTCAGGGGGGAGTTGACGCTCAGACGGAAGGATGGCGTCGAGTTTCCGGCCGAGTTGTCCATGGCCATATTCACGGATCACCATGGCTCCGAAAGGGCGAGCCTGATCATCCGCGACATCTCCGAACAGAAACGCCTGGAGGAGGAACGGCTGCGTCTGAAACTACGCCTCCAGGAGATGCATCGGCTGGAAAGCCTGAGCATCCTCGCGGGCGGCGTTGCCCATGACTTCAACAACGTGCTCCAGCCGATCGTGGGGTATGCCCAATTGGCGCGCATGAAGGTCGAGCCCGGCTCCCTGCTGGCCGGCGACCTGATAAAGATCGAGCATGCGGCGGAACAGGCCGCCCAACTGGCGTACCGGATGCTCGCCTATTCCGGGAAATGGAAGTTCCAGTTCGAAACGGTCTCGCTTTCCCCGCTCATAAAAAATATCGGTCCCCTTTTGGCGGCCATCGTTGCCGCACCGGTGGAGTTACGCTGCATCCTCGCACCGGACCTTCCCCCCATCGAGGCCGATCCCGGCCAGCTCAGCCATGCCGTCAAGGCCCTGGTGACGAACTCCATGGAGGGCATCGGCGACAGCAGCGGCACCATCAGCATCCGGACCGGCGCCTTGACCATTGACCGCTCCTGCCTGGATGCAACCGCCATGGGGGAGGGACTTCCCACGGGCGAGTACGTGGTTCTGGAGGTCGCCGATACCGGTTGCGGGATGACGCCGGAGATCGCGGCACGGGTGTTCGATCCCTTCTTTTCCACCAAGTTCACCGGCCGGGGGCTTTCACTGGCCGCGGTCCAGGGTATCGTGCGCGGTCACAACGGCGCGATCAGGGTGGAGAGCCGGCCGGGAGAAGGAACAACCTTCAGGCTCCTGTTTCCCTGCATGCACCGGGTGTGAACGTCCGGGGAGAGGCGGGAGCCTGTCGCGGCCGTGGTGTCAGGAAACCGTCAATTCGGCTATCTGCGAAGCGAGCCCCAGCGTTTTCAGCAACACGGCCAGATTTTCGGCCGATTCCCGCGTATGTTCGAAGTACCTGCCCCGCAATTCGCAAATCAGCAGCCCGTCGTAAGAATTGATGAACTCGGCCAGGATGGTGGTGAACGGAATATCGCCCCACCCGACCGGCATGTGGGATCGAAGTTGACCACCATGCTGCCGATATCTCCCCGCATGCGTGTCTCGCAGTATTCGACGATGCCGCCGTACTGGTCGCGGGCGATGCTGCGCACCAGGAGCAGCGGTACGTCCGCCGGGATCTGGAGGAGATGCATGTCCCGTTCTTCGGGCATGATGGTCTCGAACACCGACTCCGCCCGGCTCGCTTCGATACCGAACTGTTCCCTGAGCAGTGCGTAGAGCGATGAGGAAGTGCCCATCCGCTCTCCCAGACCGATGAACCGTGTTGCCGGCAGGCGTGAGGTCGCGATCATGAAGGGTATGCCACTGGCCGAGCGGAGCATCTTCAGCACCAGCACCGGTTCCCCCGTCCGAATCCCGAGTTTCCCGGCCAGCTCCTCATCCGCCGTATCCGTGTCGGTCGAGATCAATTCCGTTCCCGGCGTCAGGCCCGCTTCGAGGATCGAGGTAGTGAAACGGACCTTTTTTGACACCCGGTACCTGATCTTGTTGTCGGCGACAAAGGTGCCCCTCCCCTTGACGCTGAAGACGATCCCGTCGCTCTTGAGTTTCCTCAGCGCCTCCCGGGCCGTATGGCGGTTGACCCCGAACTGCCTGCCCAGATCCGATTCGGTCGGCAGACGGCTGCCGGGTTGGTATTCGCCCTCTTCGATCCGGTGCATGAGAATCTCGGAGATCTGCTGGTAGTAGGCGATTCCGGCTGTTTTCCGGAGTATGTCGGACTGTTGTCTATACATATCTGAAGCGTTTGTATCATGGGATTGTTACAGGAGATCGTAGCTGGTGTGATTTTTGTGCAAACGGTGTGTGACGGCGGATGGATGGTCCCGGATGGGTGTGGATGAAAACGGAAAACTACAAAGCCCCGCCTCCCATGCGGGAAACGGGGCTCAGGTCCGGACGGGCGTCAGTCCGGTTCTACTTTGCCTTGATGGCGGATAGCCACTTCATCTCTCTAATCTGCCAATCGCCTTATGAATTTCTCCGCGAGCCGGCACAGCGCCGCCATGGGCGTGAAATTCCTCTATGGCTGCACGATGCAAATGCACCGTGGATGCGTGTCCTCCGGCAGAG
Source organism: Desulfuromonadales bacterium (assembly GCA_015688915.1). Lineage (GTDB taxonomy): Bacteria > Desulfobacterota > Desulfuromonadia > Geobacterales > Pseudopelobacteraceae > JACPFJ01. Next base: position 9,806 of record JAATGX010000292.1, on the reverse strand, counting down.
AGCCGCAGGGTATGTATTTCTCTCTCCGGAATCAATTCACCTTTGTCAAAGTGCACGTCTGTCAGCTCAATCCCGCGAAGTTCGGCAGTTTCCCGCGCCAGCCTGATAAGTTCAGCCGCTCCCTCAGAAAGGTGCCGCTCTTTCCTTATGATCGTTTCAAGCACGTCCTTCGAAGCGTCTTCCATCGCAATAAATTCGAGGCCGACCACGGCGGATTCAAAACGGACTACCTGGACCATAACGTCTCCATGCCGTTGTCCTTCGGCATCCTGATGGAGCCTCAGGCGCCATGTGTCACCGTGACGAACCGGGCCGATAAATGTCTTCTTCAAGTCCACCAGCGCTCCATGCAGGGAAATATTTTCAAGGCGGCAGAAGTACCGAGCCTTTTGGTTGTGTAACCAAGAAGTAGCCAAATAATTAACCCGTTGAGAACGTCGTCTCTCTTCCATTGAACCTCTCCTCCCATCTCGGTAATCGACCTACCAGACCACAGGTTGGAATCGTAACGATTCTTCTTCTGCTTGTCCACGTATATGTGGTTTCCGTCCAGAGATTTTAACCCCGCTGCCCGCAATGAGAACGCTGACATTAACGTTTCCTACAAATTTCATCGCCGCAATACGTCTGTGACGATTGCGCACTATAGTATAAATACACAGCAGTGCGTAAAGGAGACCACTATGGATATTTCACAGCTTAATGCAAAAGTTCTTACCCACACGGCCATTGCAGCCTTGAAGAATGCCTATGATGAATGCAGCGACAAGGCGGCAAAAGAGTCCATCATCACCGCGTTCAAGGCGGTCATCCAGTTGCACCGGGACCTTGGAATCACCACCGGACACGTTGAACATGATGAAAGCGCGGGTGGTTATGACCCGAGCGAGTATTGTGCGGCGATCTGATGGCACCCGGAGAACAGAGAATGGAAGGCCCATGGAAACGCCGGGTTTCGTCCCGCCCCAATCCATGGGCACCACAGAAAAGGAGCCGACTATGCAAGAATGCCTGACAAAGCCTTTAACACCGGCGTTTTCCGGTTGCCTGGTTGAAAAACCGACCTGCAATTTTGCCGTGCGCTTCGGTTTCAGTTACCTGTGCGAGCATCCCCAGCACAAGGATTTTTTCCAGAACACTCCGTCATCCGGACAGCACGCTGATCGTGCCGTCGATCACAATGAGCTTTACAGGAGTTTGAAAGAATCGCGGCGCACCGAATACCTCTCCAAGGTCAAAAAATTTATCGCGGATCTGGAGTATGGAAAGATCTGAACGGTCGGCGGCGGTGCCGGCTAGCCGAGCCGTTTGTTAATGACAACGGAAGAGCCGGGCCGCACTTTCGCCGCCTTCTTGACTTCGGTGGCGAGCGAGGCCAGTTGCGCGTAGGAACCGACCGGCATCAGGAGCGTATTCAGGATGCCGAAGGAGAGGGAGAGCAGTCCGAAGGTCTCCGGCTCTCCCTTGCGGTTGACGGCGGAATAGCAGCCGGCTTTGTAGTCGGTTTCGCCGTGGAAGACCGCCAGGTGCGCCTCGAACTCCCTGATGATGTCGGCTGCCATGACGGCTGCGCCGTTGGGATTCGTGATCAGGATGTAGTCGTCGCCTCCAATGTGCCCGTAGAAGCTGGATGGCGCGGCAGCGGAACCTTCGACCACTGCCACGATGATCTCCGCGAGCGCCTTGATGACCACGTCCCCCTTCTGGAATCCATAACAGTCGTTGTACGGCTTGAAGTTGTCGATGTCGATGTAGGCGATGTCAAAGGGTTTGCCCGAGGCAAGGTTGTCGCTGATCACCCGCTGGACGCTCTCGTTGCCCGGCAGGCCTGTCAGCGGGTTGGCGCCCTTTGCCAGGGTCAGGTTGAGTTCGGTCACGGCGCTGATGAACCGGTTGACATCGACGATGCCCTCATACAGCCCGTTTCGCGTGACGCACATGTTGTCGGCGCGAAAGCCAGCCTCCAGCGTCTGGATGGCCAGGGCCGCGTCCTCGATGAGGGTATCGGCCTCAAGGGTGAGCGCCACCGGGCTCATCAGGTCGCGCAGTTTCTTGGAATGGTTGATCTGGAACGCGAATCCATGTCTGCCGATGACATGCTCTTCCAGAAAGGTCGAACGGTTGACGATTCCGACCACTTGGCCGTCGTGGACCACGGGGAGCACCAGCAGGCCCTTGTCCGTCTGGAAGCGCTTGAGGACAACGTCGAGGCTGTTGCCTGGGCTGGCTGGCGGGATCGATATGGACAGGTCGGCGATATGCTTGGCGCTGTCCGCCGGCGCCTGCGCGGCGGCAAGCGGGGCATGGTCGGAAACGGCCAGCGCCCTCCCGATGCCTGCCGTGCCGGTCAGCGGCCGTGCCGGCATCGGGGGCGCCACGGCACCGTCGCAGAACCCCGGCCTCCGGGTCACGAATTCCGCGAACCGTGCCGCCTCCAGCGGCTCCGAGAAATAGTACCCCTGGGCATCATCGCAGTTTCGCTTCCCCAGGAACGCAAGCTGTTCCGCTGTTTCCACCCCCTCGGCGATGACCTTGAGATTGAGCGAATGGGCCATGGCGATGACGGCGGTGACGATGGCGGCGTCGTCCGGGTCGCTGGCGATGTCCATGACGAACGAACGGTCGATCTTGAGGATGTCGATGGGGAGGTGCTTGAGGTACGACAGGGACGAGTAGCCGGTGCCGAAGTCATCCACCGAGATGCTGATCCCCAGCGCCGTGAGCTGGAGCAGCTTGTAAACGGTGTCGTCCGAGTTGTTCATGATGACGCTCTCGGTCAGTTCCAGTTCCAGGTAGCAGGGGGCCAGACCGGTCTCATCCAGCACCGAGGTCACCATGGCGACAAAGCCGTTGTCCCGCAACTGGCGGGCCGAGATGTTCACCGACATCCGCAGCTTGGGCAGCCCCGCATCCTGCCAGCTCCGGTTCTGGCGGCAGGCGTTGCGCAGTACCCATTCTCCCAGTCTCAGGATCATGCCGCTTTCCTCGGCCACCGGGATGAACCGGTCGGGCGGGATTATGCCGATGCCGGGACGGTTCCAGCGGGCCAGCGCCTCCATGCCGGTGATGGCAGCGCCGTCGATGGAGAATTTGGGCTGGTAACAGAGGAAGAATTCCCCCTGCTCAAGCCCGCTCAGCATGTTGGTTTCGATGCGGTGCCGCTCGATGGCCTTGTTGTTCAGGGCCGAGGAGAAGAAATGATAACTGTTGGGCTCCTGGTCGCGGGCCTGGTTCATGGCGATGTGCGCGTTCTGCAACAGGGTCTCGGCCGTCAGCCCGTCCGAGGGAAAGCAGGCCACGCCCATGGCTGACGTCACCATCAACTCTCCCTGCTCTATCCGGAGCGGTTCACCGGATAGAGCCTGCAACTTGTGCAGGACCTGGGCGATGTCCGCCTCGGGAACGCTGTTTCCCAGCATGATGGCGAACTCGTCCCGGCTGATGCGGGCCAGTGTATCGCTCTGCCGCAGGATGGCGGCCATCCGCTCGGCCAGTGACCTGGCCACATGGCTGCTGCCGCAGTGCCCGAAGGCATCCACGATGCCGGCGAAACCGGGCAGGCCGATATAGATGATCGCGATGCTGCGCTCTTCACGGTTGTTCAGCGCGATCAACCGGTTGAGCCGGTCCATGAGCAGGTTCTGATTGGGCAGGGCGGTTTCGGCATCGTAATAGGCCAGTTGCTGGATCTCTTCGGTGGCCCTGATGAGCCGGGAGACGCTTCTCCACCTGGCCGTGCGGCTGTAATACCTGATCAGGAAGAACAGCACCCCGGCGGTGAACAGTACGAACGAGCTCCCCTTGACGACCGCCAGGTAGCGGTACTGCCGGGTATCCTGAAGCCACACCGTCAGCAGGGTATCGGAAAGGAAGATCCACGCAAGCCCGACCGCGATGTACAGGGCGATCATCTTGCCGGGCGAACGCAGGAATTTCAGTGATGCGACGTAATCTGTCATGTTTGCGCTCTCGTGCGTCTTCAGGTTTCTGTGACATTCGGATATAACCGGAAGATAGGATGCCAGTTATACACGTGTCGGGTATCCTTGATTGTGACAAGTGTGCAAACAACGGGTGTTTTTTCACAACCGAAACCAGTCCATTACAGAATGTTGCCGAACCGCAGCACGTATGTAACCTCCTTCTGTTTAACTGTTCAAAAAACAGCACAGGAGGCTGCATGAAACCCGTTTCGCAAAAGTCGAACCCGGTGCAAAAAGAGTTTCACCCCGTCATGGTCTCTGCGGCCACCCTTGCCCATGGCCTCATGCGGACAATGGCCATAAAACCCTATGCTCCCAAACTCCGGCGGCGCGAATTCGGTCTGCTGGAGCGCTATCCAAATCTGCCCGCCATCCGCTGCCAGTTGTTTCGCGAGAAGTCGGCCGGTTCGATGCCGACCATCGTCATCAGCGGTTTCGTGCCGGACGCCACCGAAACGGTGGAGTTTCAGCGTCCGCTGCTGCGCAGGTACGGCAGCATCTATTACCTCAACTATCCCCGGAACGGCTTTTCGTCCGAGATGTTTGACGCCCAGTTGGCCGACCTGATCGACGACATCCACCGCAAAGGGATGAAGCCCTTGATCCTGAGCGTCAGTTTTGGTTCGGGCCTCCTGCTGCATTTTCTGAAGCACGCCGCCGAAAGCGTCCATGAAAAGATCCGGGGCCTGGTGCTGGCCAGCCCGGTGGTCTGCACCGACGACCTGATCCGCCCGCTCGGGCAGAAGCGGGACGGTATCCGTTTCCTGGAGAGCAGTCTGCAAAAGATCATCAGCGCGGATCCCCGCCGTCATGATGATCTCGAAAAGCAGGTGGAGCGTTCCCGGCGCTGCTTCCAGGCGCTGTTCGCCGCCGGCGCCGAAAACCGCGTGCTGGACAGCCGGCATCTGGCGATCCGCAGGAAGATCATGGACGTGCTGGCGCACACCTCGGCCATTGGCGGCTACGAACGGGTCACGGCGCTGCGTGAGCTGAAGTTCCCCGAAGGCGGCGGTTCGCTGTTTTCCGGGCCGGTGTTGGCGCTGCTGGCGGAGAACGAGCATGATATCCTGGTGCCCTCCTCGCCGACCCTCGATCTTTTCGCCTCGCCCGAGCGGTACACCGCGCTGTTCCCCCGCTGCAAGGTCAAGAGGGTGGTCACCAAGAACGCTGGCGACAACGTGCCCCACGCCTCGCTGATCTTCCATCACGACGCCTACAATCCTCTCCTGCAAAGCTGGTATGACCGGTTGACCCCCCTGTTGCAGATGGCGGTTTAAATGGGATTTGCCGCTTCCATCGTCCGTACCCGGCCGCTCCAGTCCCTCATCAAAAGCTCGGCTTCCCTGCGTGCCGAACGGTTTTTATCCCGCGATCCGCTTGCCGCGCAACGGGATATCTTCAGCGACCTGGTCCTGGAGGCCCGCGAGACACGCTTCGGCCAGGATTATGGGTTTCACTCCCTCACGCGTATGCCCTACGGCGATGCGCTGGCCTGTTTCCAGGACCGGGTGCCGATACGGACCTATCAGGATTTCCGGGACGACTATTTTCAGGCAGGGGGGAGCTGTGGCGCTACAGAAGGGAACGGGCTGCGCCTGGACGGCGTGACCTGGCCGGGCAGGGTGCGCATGTTCTGCGAGACCTCGGGCACCACGGCGCCGACCAAGTATATCCCCTTTTCGGGCCGGATGTTCGCGGAGAACCGGCGTGCGGCCCTGGATATGATCTCCTGCTACCTGGCCGCCAACAGCGCTTCGCGGGTGGCGGAGGGGAAGATCCTCTACATGTCCGGCTCCACCGATCTGAACGATATGGGAGATGGGGTCTGTTCCGGCGACATGAGCGCCCTTACCCTGCGCTTCGCCCCCCGCTACCTGGCGCCGTTCGTGGAGCCCAACGGGCACCTGTCCGCCCTGCCGTGGGAGGAAAAGCTGAACGGCATGGCAGAACTTCTGCTCACCGACCCCGCCATCCGGGTCATCTCCGGCGTGCCCCCCTGGATTATCCTGCTGCTGAAACGGTGCGCCGAACTGGGGGGCAAGCCGCTGCCGGATCTGCTGCCCGGCCTGGAGCTGATCATCCACGGCGGCACCAGCATCAAGCCCTATTGGAGCGAATTCGAGGCGCTCTTCGGGCAGCAGAGGCCGAATTTCCTGGAACTGCTCCCCTCGTCGGAGGCGTTCATGGCCTTCCAGCGTCACGGTGAGTCCCATATGCGCCTGACCCCTTATTACGGCGCCTTCTTCGAGTTCGTACGCTTCGAGGACCTGGACGAGAACGGGCGGCCGGCGCCCCGGGCCCATGCAGTGACGCTGGAGCAGGTGGAGATCGGCCAGCGCTACGCCGTGATCCTCAGCACCTGCTCCGGTTTGTGGCGTTACCACATTGGAGACACCATCCGCTTTACCTCGCTCTCTCCCCATTTCATCGAATTCACCGGCCGCGACCGGTTCCTGGACAAGCTGGAGGAAAAGGTGACTCAGGGGGAGGTGGAGCGGGCGATCACCGATCTGAACGCCGACGGGGCGTGGAACGTGCGCGAGTTCATGGTGGGAGCGGATGTGGCGGCCCGGCGGCATGTCTGGGTCCTGGCGGTACAGGGGGAGCGCGGGGATGCGGGCGAGGCGGGGAAGCTGCTGGATGGGACGTTGCGCGACCTGAACGCCGATTATGCCACCTTCAGGAGCCAGGGGAGGATCAACGCCCCCGAGGTGCTGCTGGCGCCGGAAGGGACGATCTACGACTGGTCCCGGACGGTCCGGGGCAAGCTGGGTGGGCAGACCAAGATCCCCCACATCGACCCGACCCCGGATTCATCCATGATTACCGGCCTGCGGGAGTTTGCGTCGAAAAGCGAGCCGGCCATGCCGAAGGCGGTGTAGGTCGCATCATATCGGCCTTACTTTTTGTGATTCCTGTATTTCACAAAATGCGCACTTATAAAAGCTACACTAATTAAAATCAGAACAATTCCTGCGGGCAAATTATACCCGGTAAAATCGACATTAGCCCCTCTAAACCAATAGATTGGCTCAATTATGGTTTTTACTCCGATTACAAGAAAAAGAACCCCGGCCGCAATTAACAATGAGTTCGGCTTGTTCTTATCATTTCCAGACATTCCAAGCTCCAATTGAACAATAGAACTTTCAGCAGGTCAGAATCTCCCCGGATAGTTCCCGATTTCCCTCCAAAAGTCCCGAAATACCATTGCCACATTCTCATTTTTGGTGGTAGACAGTCTGCACTGAAAAAGAAAATTTATTTTTATTTTTAGTTAGTTAAATGTGCCCTTGAAACTTACTTCCCGGAGATCGTTCCGCGGACCGGGGCGACCAATCCCAGGTCGATCATGGGCGACGGCAGTGACGGCTTGAGGGTGAGGATCCGCTTGCGGAAGGGGCTCAGGAGCAGCTTCATGATATCGGTTCTTTTCATGTACCGGCCAAACCTGCGCAGGAGCTTGATGGTCTGGAAGGGGCGCAGGAGGAGCCGGCTGGCGAACAGCAGCATATAGCCCTTCTGCCGCGCGCGGTTCACGACATCCCCGGCAAGGATGTCCGGGTCGATGTCCGAGCACTTGAACCACTTTTTCCAGTCGCGCTTGTCGTCGATAATGCCCCGCTGGACGTAATCCCGCCACAGAGGGGTGCCGCGATAGGCGCAGAGGCGATTGAAGCCGAACGTGTCCAGCTTGAGCCGGGCGGCAAAGCGGAAACTCTCCAGGATCTCTTCCGTGGTCTCGTCCGGCGAACCGATCAGGAAGAAGCCGTGGATGGTTTCGATCCCGTGGCGCTTGGCCGCGCTCACCGCATGCTCGACCTGCTTCAGGGTCTGCATCTTCCCGATGCGGTCGAGCACCTTCTGGGTGCCGGCCTCGACCCCAAAGGCGAGAAAGTTGCAATTGGCCTTGGCCATGATGGGAAACTGGTCAATGGCGACCGAATCGACCCTCCCTTCGCACCCCCAATTGAACTCCAGCTTACGGTCGATGATCCCCTGGCAGATTGCACTGATGCGCTTGCGGTCGAGCAAAAACTGGTCGTCCGTCAGATAGATGGAGCGGTAGCCCTCGTCGTTCAATTGTTGCATCTCGCCCAGCACATGCTCGGGGGAACGATGACGCCACTTCCGGTCAGCCAGGGAGGGGATGCCGCAGTAGATACACTGGAAGGGACAGCCGCGCGAGGTCTGCATGGTGCAGAAGCGGTCCAGGGAGAGGACGGCGGGAACGTCCAGCGGCATGGATTCGATGTAGTCGATGGGAAGGCTTTTGCGGTCGGGGTAAGGGAATTGGTCAAGGTCTTCGATGACCGGGCGGGGGCTGTTCACGATAATTTCATTCCCCGAACGCCACGCCAGGCCGCCGACCTTGCCGGGTGTCCCCAGATTCTCCAGGAACTCCGGCAACAACTCCTCCCCCTCACCCCTGGCCACGTAGTCTATATCGAGGGAGTCCGCCAGAATCTCCCTGGCGTTGATGGTCGCGAACACGCCGCCCACAATGATCGGCGTGGCCGGGGCGGCCTGCTTGAGCTGATGCGCCATGGTAAGGGTCGCGGGATAGGACGTGGTGGACAGGAACGAGAGTGCGATCACATCAGGTTTCTCGTCGCGGACCGCGCAGGCGATATGTTCAGCCTTCATCTGCGGGTGACACGTATCGAACATCCGTACTTCGTGACCGCGCTGGCGAACAATCGGCGCCAGGGTCTCGATTCCGATGGGGGGAAAAGCCATCACCTGAACGCGGTCCTTGTTGAATCGTGAGTCCCCGAGTTCAGCGGGGAGTAGTCGATAGAAATCCTCATCCCGGATATAGATCAGAAAAACCTTCATAAATGAGCCTTGCTTAATCGAAAATTATCCGGGTTTCATTTGTCGGTGTCCCCCAAAAATATGTCTGACTTTAATGGGCGAATCAAATTTACCGTCCTTTTTCCACTATAGCTGATTACGTGACAAAACCATATGAAATAATGTGCAGATTATTCTTGCAGGGTGGCGGCGGTTTCCTGGTGTCGTCAGATGTACCTTTCGATATTCTTCAGCGCCCGCTCCAGCCGCTCCAGGCTGTGGGCCTCGATGGTCCAGACCGCTTCGGGGGCGTAGTGCCCGAGCAGCGCGAACACCCGGTCGAAGTCGATCTCCCCTTCACCCAATGGCAGGTGCTCGTCGGCCTTGCCGTGGTTGTCGTGCAGGTGGCTCTCGGCGATGTACGGCCCCAGCTCGGCGAACCACTCCTCCAGGGTGCCGGTGGCGAACATATTCCAGTGCCCCACGTCGAAGCAGTGGCGGAAACAGGGGGCGTCGACGGCCTCCAGGAGCGCCCGCAGGGTGGATGGCTCCTTCTCGAAGATGTTCTCAATGGCGATAGTGCACGCAAGCTCCCGGGCGCGGGGGACGAACTCCCGCCAGAAGGCGATGCTGTTCTTCAGCCAGGCTGTGCGGTTGTCCCCGTAGCGCAGGTCGTCGTAGCCGGGATGGAAGACGATCACCCGCGGACGGAGCAGTTCGGCGGCCTGGAAAATCTGCCGGAATCGGTGGCGGGTAGCGTCGCGGATCGTGGCGTCCAGGGAGCCGGGATTCAGGTCCATGAACGCGGCGTGGATGGTGGTCGCCAGCCCGGCGCCATGGAGCGCCCGAGCCTGGGTTCCCAGTTCTTCCCAGACCATGGTGTCGAGCGCCTCGGCCGGGAGAAAGATCTCGCTGTTGAGGCGGTTGGCGATGATATAGTCCAGGTAACCGGACAGGCGGGGGTAGGGGACGTGGCAATGGATACGGTTATTCATGGCCTCCTCGCCACGTTTTGCATGAGCCTCT
>JAATGX010000080.1 GCA_015688915.1 Desulfuromonadales bacterium | reverse complement strand
CGACCGGGACGGGTATCTGCTGCCGGAGTGGCATCTCCGCAGAATGGCGGAATCGGCGGCTTATTTCGGCTTTGACTTCGATGGCGACCGGCTGCGCGACCGGCTGGACAAACTGGGCAGCGGGCTGGCAGGCCCCCACAAGGTGCGCTGTCTTCTGGCCGTTGACGGCACGTTCACCCTGGAGGCCGAACCGTTGGGCGAAGCTCCCCTGCCCGCTTTGCTGGCGCTGGCGGGAGAACGGGTGGATTCCGCCGATCCCTTGCTGTACCACAAGACCACCCGGCGCGAGCGGTTCGACCGGGAGCGCGGGCTGCACCCCGACTGCGCCGACGTCGTCTTCCTGAACGAACGGGGCGAGGTGACCGAGGGGAGCTTCAACAACCTTGTTGTCTCGCTCCACGGGGAATTGTTGACGCCGGCGTTGGCCTGCGGTCTGCTGCCGGGGGTGCTGCGGGAGGAGTTGATCGAGGTGGGCGCGGTCCGTGAGACGGTGCTGACCTTGGAAGATCTGAAAGCCTCGGACACGATCTGGCTGGTCAACTCGGTACGCGGCTGGCGGGAGTGCAGATTAATTCCCCCCTTTAAAAAAGGGGGGCCAGGGGGGATTTGCTTCTGACGTCAAAAGCAAAATCCCCCTCAATCTCCCTTTGCAAAAGGGGGAAGCTCATAATCAAGGAGAAAGCATGCTGACCCAGATTGAATCCGCCCGCCAGGGCATCATCACCCCCCAGATGACCGCCGTTGCCCGGACGGAAGACGTTTCTCCCGATTACATCCTCCGCATGGTGGCGGAGGGCAAGATCGTCATCCCCTGGAACCACGGTCGCAAACCCAAGGCCGTGGGCATCGGCAAGGGATTGGCCACCAAGGTCAACGCCTCCATCGGCACCTCGTCCGATATCATCGACTACGGAGCCGAGGTGGCCAAGGCCCGGGCGGCCCAGGAATCCGGGGCCGACACCCTGATGGAACTCTCGGTGGGAGGCGACCTGGACCGGGTCCGGCGCGAGGTGATCGCCAGCGTTGACCTGCCGGTCGGGAACGTGCCGCTCTACCAGGCCTTCTGCGAGGCGGCCAGGAAGTACGGCGACCCCAACAAACTGGACGAGGAGTTGCTGTTCGACCTGATCGAAAGGCAGTGCAGCGACGGCATGGCCTTCATGGCGGTGCATTGCGGCATCAACCTCTACACCATCGAACGCCTGCGCAAACAGGGGTACCGCTACGGTGGCCTGGTCAGCAAGGGTGGGGTCTCCATGGTGGCTTGGATGCTGGCCAACAACCGGGAAAACCCGCTCTATGAGAAGTTCGACCGGGTCGTTTCCATCCTCAAGAAGTACGACACCGTGCTCTCCCTGGGCAACGGCCTGCGGGCCGGCGCGATCCATGACTCCTCCGACCGGGCCCAGATCCAGGAGCTTCTGATCAACTGTGAACTGGCCGAGCTCGGCCGGGACATGGGGTGCCAGATGCTGGTGGAGGGGCCGGGGCACGTACCTCTGGACGAGATCGAGGGGAACATCCAGTTGCAGAAGCGCATGAGCGGCGGCGCTCCCTACTACATGCTCGGCCCCATCGCCACCGACGTGGCCCCCGGCTTCGACCATATCACCGCCGCCATCGGCGCGGCCCAGTCCAGCCGTTACGGCGCCGACCTGATCTGCTACATCACCCCGGCCGAGCACCTGGCCCTCCCCACCGAGGAGGACGTGCGCCAGGGGGTCAAGGCGGCCAAGATCGCGGCCTACATCGGCGACATGAACAAATACCCGGAAAAGGGGCGGCAACGGGACAAGGAGATGTCCAAGGCCCGCCGCGACCTGGACTGGGACCGGCAGTTCCAACTGGCGCTCTACCCGGAGGACGCCAGGGCGATCCGCGCCAGCCGCACACCCGAGGACGAGGCCACCTGCACCATGTGCGGCGACTTCTGCGCCTCGCGCGGCGCGGGAAAACTGTTTTCCGCAGACCTGAGGGGTGATAAGGTATAGCCGGTCAAAAGGAGAACTCGCATGACACCCCATACCCGCATCCATCTTATCCGCCACGGCCAGGTCGAGGGCTTCAGCCAGCCCCGCTACAACGGCCAGGCAGACGTGGCCCTGACCGACGTGGGCATCGAGCAGTACCACGTGCTCAAGGAACGCCTGGCCGACAAGCCGATCTCGGCCTGCTACACCAGCGACCTGGGCCGCTGCATGGCCGGCGCGGGGATCATCTGCCGGGAGTTCGGCATCGATCCGGTTTTTCGCCCCGAGTTGCGGGAGCTGAACATCGGGGCTTGGGAGGGATTGACTTGGCAGGAGATCAAGGAACGCTGGCCCGCGGAGTGGCGGGCCCGCCTGGACGACCTGGTCAATTACCGGGTGCCGGAGGGGGAAAACCTGCTGGACGTGCAGGCGCGGGTCATGCCGGTGATCGCCGAGATCATCGAGCGCCATAACGGGCACGAGGTGCTGGTGGTGGGGCACGGCGGGGTCAACCGCATCATCCTGCTGAACGCCATCGGCGCGCCGCTGGCAGGCATGTTCAACATCGAGCAGAGCTACGGCTGCTACAACATCATCGATTATTACGCCGACAACCGGGCAACGGTGAAGCTGTTGAACGGGTAGGGGTATATCTGTCCAACACTCTGTAAGAGCTCATAATTTATGGACCCAAAAGGCGTGCTGTCATTCGATGGCATGCCTTTCTTCATTCAAAATCATCTTTTTCTTCCCTATAAAACTCACAATTTTTCAGCTTGAAAATTCCAACAGCAGGTATTACCATTAAGCCAGAAAGTAACACTTTTGAGGTATATCATGGGAAAAGCATCAAAAGTAACGGTAAAAGGGCAAGTTCTCATACCCGGTGATATCCGCAAACGCCACCATATCGAGCCAGGCACCGAAGTGCGCTTTGTGGAGTACGGCGACATTATCTGTATTGCGCCGGTAGTGGCCGACCCTGTTGCCGCTGCATGGGGTATGCTGCCTGCCGGGCCGTCACTCGCGGATGCGCTGCTTGAAGAACGGAAGCGGGACAAGGCCTGTGAATAACTATCTGCTGGATAGTTTTGCCCTGCTTCGCTTCATTCAGAAAGAACCGGGCAATGAGCTGGTGAAGGCCATTCTGGATGACGCCCAGACCGGCAAGGCGTGCGCCATGCTTAATGTGATCAATATGGGAGAGATCATTTACACCGTCCAGCGGAGGTTTGGCCTGCAAGCCAAGCTGGATGTGGTGATGAACATCGGACGTCTCGGCATTGTGATTCTGCCCGTGCCCAATGACCTGGTTTTCCGCGCCGCCGAACTGAAGGCGCGTTTCTCCATGTCATACGCCGACACCTTTGCGGTCGCCTCCGCCATGGAGCATGACGCGACACTGGTCACGGGCGACCCGGAGTTTCGCCACGTGGAGAACTTGATTAAAATACGTTGGATATAGATGTGCCGTGCGTCCTGGCGGTGCAATTCAGTTTTTGAAAAAGGAAACAACCGATGAGATCGCGAGGCCCGAAAACCGTTACCCTCCCCAGCGCCCACGAGGCGGCCGCGCTCGTCAAACGCATGCGGGGCGAAGCCGGGGACAACAGCAACTACCGGACCAAGTCCATCAAGATCCATGGCCCGGTCTGCGCCAAGTGCGGCCGGGAGTTCGACCAGTCCAACCTGAACCTGCTGACCGTCCACCACAAGGACGGCAACCATCACAACAACCCGCCCGATGGCAGCAACTGGGAGAACCTCTGCATTCACTGCCACGAGGACGAGCACTCCCGCGGACTCCTGGGAGACTACCTCAGCACGTAACAACCCGCCGCCCTT
>JAATGX010000024.1 GCA_015688915.1 Desulfuromonadales bacterium | reverse complement strand
GTTCATCGGCGTGCGGATCTCATGGCTCATGGTGGCCAGAAAATCGCTCTTGGCCCTGGTGGCCGCCTCGGCCTGCTGGCGGGCCGCCTCCAGTTCCACCGTCCGTTCCTGGACCCTCTGTTCCAGATTGTGCGTGTGGTCGCGAAGCATATCGTACAGGGTCGCGTTTTCCAGGCTGTAGGCGGTGTAGGTCAGGATGATGGAGAGCGCGTTCAGGGAAGAAACCTCAACATTGACATGCCGCCCGGGCAAGACCCCCAGGAACATCCCCCGGATGCGGGAATGGGTCTCCAGGACATGGAATATCAACGTCTGCTCGCCATCGATGCTGGAGGAAATGACCGGATGGTTCTGGTTGAGGGCCCAGGCAAAGGTGCCATCCATGATCTTGGCGTCGATCTCCTCCTGAATGGATGCCATGGCGCTCTCCGGTTCGCAGAACGACAGCTCGAAACTGGCGTCCTCTTCGACCGGGCAGAAGGCAATGATGCTGAACGGGATCAGCCGCTGTATCTTGCTCACGGCATACGGCATGATCTGGGTACTGCTGCGCGTATCCGACACGCCCGACTGGAGATCGCTGCAGGCGGCCAGGATGTCCAGGATCGTGACGTAATGCAGGTTGGTTTCTTCGAGAAAACGAACCCGCTCGCGAAGATGTTCCCTGTGATGTTCGGTAGTCGCGTCACTCATTGCCATCACACACCTTGCAAAATAGCGGCCGTTTCGGCGAATTGGATGTCGATCTCCCTGACCAGCGACGGAAACAGGTGGGGAGACAGCGCCAGCCGGTCCCAGACGCGCGGGTCAAGACGCGGCACACACGCCTCTCCGCTGGCTCCGAATTCGAGGGCATGGGAGATGACGTCGGCCAGATGGAGGATACACGCCTCGCGGGGGTATTGTCCCGCCCGCATGCTGCAATGGTGGTATTCAACCGGTTCGGCGACGCGAGTGGGAATCTTCCAGCGTTGCAACAGGACGCCGCCCACATCGCCATGGTCGAATCCCAACCGTTCGCGCTCGACTTCATGCAGCAACCGCCCCTCGCTCCGGGACATCTCGATCATCTCGCGGCACAGGTCGGGAATGTTGATGAACATGACCAGGCGGCCGATGTCATGCAGGATACCGGCCACGAAGAAACGCTCCAGATTGGACTCCCGTTGGCTGGTGGCCAGGATACGGGCCGTGAGGCCACAGGCTATGCTGTGTTTCCAGAACAGTTCCATGGTCATCAGGTCTTCGGGAATACCCTCGAACAGCCCCATGACCGAGATGGCCAGGGCCAGGTCCCGAACCTGCTGGACACCGATGATGGTGACCGCCTGGGTGATGGTGTCGATCCGGGAATAATAGCCGAACAGCGGGCTGTTGGCCATCTTGAGTATGCGGGCGGTAAGTCCCTGATCCTCGGAGATGATCTTGGCTATGTCGGCAATGGAACTGCGCGGATGATTGATGGCCTCATCCAGCCGGGCATGGAAGAGCGGCAGGGAGGGGACTGCGGAAACCCCCTCCAGGAGAGTTTCTATGGACATGGCACCGGCTTCAGGACTCATGCGACACCTTCCGTGCGATGCAGAGCCGCATCAGCTCCCTGATGGCCCGGTGTTCCGCATCGTTGAGACGGAATATCCGCTTGACGGCCTCTTCCGCGGCCGCCAGCCTGACCGGGTCCACGTCCACGCCGGCCAGTGTCTGGACGGTTTCAAGGTTGTCGCCATCCTCGATGTCCGCCTCAAGCACGCCCCAGGTCCGGAAGATCTTCAGGTGCCTGTCGGTCAGCTCACCGCCGGCCGGCAGCAGCATTCTGCCGCTGCGGTCACACACATCGCTTTTGAGCAGCATGCCGGCCGCAAGATTATCAATGGGAACAATCGCCACTCAGCGCTCCACGGTTTCGCGGGAATCCATGTCCAAACGGCCTCCGGACCTGATGCAGCAGGCAGGGACATGGGTAAAACCGTCGGCCTATTTCAACAATATCTCGATCTTGGCGGTCTTCCTGGCTTCGTCAAGATAGGCGTTCACCGACGCCTGGATCTTCTGGTTTTTGAGGTACTCCTCGATACGGGGCCGGGCATCCTTGAACGAAACCGTTTCCGCGCCTTTCTTCTCCGTTAGCTTGATGATGTGGTAACCGAACTGGGTCTCCACAACGTCGCTGATCTCACCAGGCTTAAGGGCAAAGGCGACCTGTTCGAAGGCGGGCACCATCTGTCCTCTGCCGAAATAGCCCAGATCACCACCCTGCTTGCTGCTGGGACACGTGGAGTTTTCCTTGGCCAGGGTGGCGAAATCCGCCCCGCCAGCCAGGTCCTTACGCAGCTTTTCCGCTTTCTCGCGGGCCTTTTTCTTCTCTTCGACGGTGGCCTTGGCATCCACTCCACACAGGATGTGGCTGGCGCGGACCGTCTCGCCCTTCTTGAATTTATCCAGGTTCTGGTCGTAGAATTTCTTGGTTTCCTCTTCGGTGACCGTGACCTTTGACACGATGGTCTGCTCGATGAAGTTTGAAATGACCAAATCCCTGCGGGTAAAATCACGGAGATCGTTTTCATTCATCTCCAGCGTCTTGATGGCTTTGGCAAAGTCCTCCGCATTGGCAAAACGTGCCTTGCTCTGGGCAAGCTTGTCGTCAACCTTCTTGTCCAGGTCCTGCACCGTCAGCTTCTGGCCTGCCTGGTAAAGCAGTTCTGACGATACGAGTTGCGCAAGCGCCTGCTGGTCGAACTCCTTCAGCCTGTCCGGGGGAATTTCCATACCGGGCTGGCCTGACATGATGGCCTTTTTGGTCCGTGTCAGGTCAATCATCGGTATGTCCGTTCCATTGACCCTGGCAACGATCTCCGGTGCAGCTGTAACGGCTTGAACAGTCTTGGGTGGCGCGACCTTCCGGTCAGCGGCCGCCGCCGGAGCCGTCGATCCAAAACCGAGCAGCATGGTAATGAAAAACCCCATGGCGCACGTCATATACTGTGATGTTCGCATATCCCTGTCTCCTTATCGAGTATGTCTGCCCATTCCATATATCATATTTGCACCCGATGTAAAAAGGTAAACATAGTTTTGACTTTCAACGCAGTTTCATATACAGTTACCAGCGTTTTACGGCCTTGAAGCCGCAG
Organism: Desulfuromonadales bacterium; assembly: GCA_015688915.1. Lineage (GTDB taxonomy): Bacteria > Desulfobacterota > Desulfuromonadia > Geobacterales > Pseudopelobacteraceae > JACPFJ01. Next base: position 5,782 of record JAATGX010000024.1, on the reverse strand, counting down.
AGGGGATGCATGGGGGTCCGGTCGACCGCGTGTACGGGGAGGAATATACGGATGAAAAAGGTCCTGGTAGTCGACGACAGCCTTTCGGTGGCCCGTCAGCTTGAAAAGATCATCAGCGAATCCGGTGAATTTGTCTGCGTCGGCCATGCCAAAAACGGCGCCGAGGCCATCAAGATGAATCACACGGAAAATCCCGACATCATCTGCATGGACATGAATATGCCCGGCATGGACGGGCTGACCGCCCTGCGCAGCCTGGTGGTGCTGGACAAGGATGTCAAGGTGGTAATGGTCACCTCGCTGGGCGGCGTGGGCGACAAATTCACCGAAGCGCTCCGGTTGGGGGCACGGAACGTCATTTCCAAGCCGTTCGAATCCATTGATGTTCTGAACATCCTTCGGGAACTGTAACCACCTTCCGTAACCGGCTTATTTAACTTCAATCAAGGGAATGGGACATATGGCTGTTAAGTTCTTCGGACAATATCTGGTGGAAAAGGGGATCGTTTCCCGGGATGTTCTGCTCAAGGCAATTGACCTGCAGGAACGGAAAAACCTCAAGCTGGGAGAAATGGCGGTAGCCATGGGCTGCGTCACCCAGGCCGATATCGAGCGCGCCCATAATGCCCAGCTTTCCAAGGACATGAAGCTGGGTGACCTGCTTGTCGAGATGGGCATCCTGACGCTCAATCAGCTGAACGATATCATCACCCGCCAGAAAAATACCCACCTGTACATCGGTGAGGCGCTGGTATTGGTGGGCGCCCTGACCAATGCGCAGTTGGTGCAGCATCTGGATGACTTCAAGGCCGACCAGGCCCAGTACGTTGCCGACCGGATCGAACTTCCCGACGCCATCCCCAACCGCCGGATCTGGGAAACGACGGCCGATCTGACCTACAAGATGATTACCCGTGTGCTGGGAATCCAGTTCCGTCCGGAAAAGTGCCGGGTTGTCAGCACGCTCGATGCGAACTTCATGATGGCGGCCATGGACCTGAGTGGCGACGTGGATGCCCGCTACCTTATCTCGGTATCGGAAGGCCTGCAGAAGACGGTGGCCAAGGCCATCCTGCGGGAAGAATCGGTGGATAACGAACCGGTGGAGGTATTGGAAGATACCGTCATGGAGTTCGTCAATGTGGTCTGCGGCAACGTGGCCGCCAAGGCCTCGCAGATGGGAGTGATCATCAACATCAATCCCCCGGTCACCATCCGACCTCCGTCATCGGGCCTGCCGGTACCCGAAGGATATACCGCCCTCTGTTTCCCGATCCATGTGGGCGAGGGAGAGAAGCTGGAGCTTATCCTGCTGGCACGGCAGTAATCGTTCGGTGCCGATTGTTTCGGTATAACGACCGGCCACCCGGTTCCGGCGCGGCCAAGCTCCGGCCTTCATCAATCAGGCTTCGCATGCATGAAGAAACGGCCGCGGTTTTCCCGCGGCCGTTTCTTGTCTTCGATTCATACGCCGGCATCAGGCACGTCTCGTGCTCCTGCGCGGCAGGTTCACTTCCGGCGACAGAATCAATTGCGGCGGGATTTTTTGCGCCCCCAGCATCTTGACCAGTTCTTCCAGGCCACCCGAAATATCTACCAGCTTCTTGTCGGAAAGCGCCTCAAGCCCTTTTACCAGCAAGCCTTGTGCCACTTCCGGAGATTGACCGACCTTCTCGCTCCCCTGCTCCGTCAGCGCGATTTCCACAACACGCCTGTCTTTCTTTGACCTTGCCCGCGCCACAAACCCCCGAGCCTCAAGCCTGTCCAGAATTCCGACAACCGTCGCCGGATGCAGATACATCCTGCGGGCCAGGTCCGATACCTTGATCGGCGCTGATTCGGCAATGATCTTGATCGCCCAGAGCTGAGGCCCGGTCAGACCTGTCTCGTGTTCGGCCTTCTTAGACTGCTCGTTCACGACTTGAAATACCCGCCGTAAATTATCAATTATGCCTGCCACCAGTGTCGAAGTAGCTTTCATCTCAAGCCTTTCAGGGGCGCAATGGCCCGGTTTCCCACAGTCTATAGCACGATTGCCATTGCCGCCACAACACAATCCATTGTTTTTACGACTCAAAATTTAGGTTTTTCAGCAAGTTAGTTGAGCAACGCAGCTTCTGGGCCGCTACGATAGTATGTGAAATCGTCCGCAAATTCACGGCAAAACAAATACTATCCCGAATTGCCGCTGCCTCTGGTTTTTAACAAAAATCAAAATGGCTGTTTACTGACTCCGAATTTATTTACCGGAATATGTTAAATAAATACGTTTAACATTATATAGTTACATATAAAAACTAATTTATGCCCGGAAATATCTCAACAGCATAAAAAAACTTGCGTTGAAAATAAAAACCAGTTATACACATTTTTAATTTGTGTACATATTATTTTTATAACAATTTTTTCTGGACAAATTTATTGAGCGCACCATGGCATGCGAGGTGACTATGATCACGGACAAGAGCAGTATCTATACCGTTCAGACAGTGACAAAGGCATTTGAAATACTGGAACTGATCTCCGGGCAACAGGCGCGCGGCGACCTGCCCCATCTGGCGGCCAAAGTCGCAATGACTCGCAACAAGACCTTCAGGCTCCTGTCAACGCTCATGGAAAAGGGACTGGTGGACCGCGACCCACAGACCGGCATTTACCAACTCGGCGCCAGCTCCATTTCTCTTGCCCAAAAGATGCTGAAGCATTCAAGCGTCATAAACCTCGCCCACCCCATCATGGAGAGCCTTGCTAAACGGCACGACGAAGCGGTTTACATGACGATTATCAGGGGGGACGAGGTGGTATTCGTCGATATGGTGGATTGTGATCAACAGATAAAGGCCACGTCGCTTGTTGGAGAGAAATTTCCCTTTTTCACCAACGCCGCCGGCAAGGTCATCAAGGCTCTGGAAACGCGGGAACTGCCCGATTGGCTGTCGCAGAAAAGGCGCGGCAGGGCGAAGCTGGTGCCCAATCCCGAAAAACTCGCCTTGGAACTGCTGGAGATACGCTCTAACGGGGGAGTGGCCATCGACAATGGCGGGCTCGGAGAGGGGATCAGCAGTGTCGCCGTTGCGGTAAAGGATTATGCCGGCAAGGTCATCGGCGCCATCACGCTGCTCGGCCCTTCGTTCAGGATGGTGAGGGAACGGATTGAGAGCGAGATCGTCCCCTCGCTCATGGAGGGAGCCGCGCTGATTTCGGAGAAATTCGGTTATATGCCGGCGTAGCGGCGTTGAATAGGTATCCCCGCTGCCGAAAGGCGGCATCCATTACATGAAAGGAGATGACAAACTAACGACAGGAAATTGAAACGGTATCAAGGCAACGAGGGCAGAAGTTGGTTCGCGAAACGAGTTCAAAAACGTTCCTAAAGGAGAAGGCTATGTCGTTATTAATCGCAAGCAATATTCAAAAAAATCCCAAATACCTTGAATTGGTCCATCGACGGAATGCGCTTGGCTGGACGCTCTCGGCAATTGTATGCGTTCTGTATTTCGGTTTCACCCTGATGATCGCCTATACCCCTGACATTCTCACTGCACCCATCGCTGCCGACAGTGTGATCCCGGTAGGCATGCTTCTGGGGGTCGGCATAATTGCGGCGTCTTGCGTGCTGACAGGTATCTATGTTTTCAAAGCCAACAGCACCTTTGATCCTATTGTTGAAGAAATCGTCCGGGAGGCATCGAAATGAACATATTTAAAGTGATTTTCTCCTCCACGCTGGCTTTTGCTACATTGTTCGTCTCCAATCTTTCCCACGCCATGACTGTTGATACGGGTCCCGCACCGGTGGCACCGGCAGCGCCGCCGCCCCTCAACTGGCACGCCATTATCATGTTTCTTATCTTTGTTGCCATCACCCTGGTTATTACCTACTGGGCTGCAACCCACACCAAGACAGCGAGCGACTTCTATGCTGCCGGGCGCGGTGTTACCGGCCTCCAGAACGGCATGGCCATCGCCGGTGACTACATGTCGGCCGCCTCGTTCCTTGGTATCGCCGCCCTGGTGTACTTCAACGGTTTTTACGGCCTGATCTTTTCGGTCGGCTGGCTGGTCGGTTGGCCGATCATCCTGTTCCTGATCGCTGAGCGGCTCCGTAACCTCGGCAAATACACCTACGCCGATGTGGTCTCCTTCCGTCTCCAGCAGAAGCCGATTCGCATCATGGCGGCCATAAGCTCTCTGATCGTCGTCATCTGGTACCTGATCGGCCAGGCGGTTGGCGCCGGGCAGTTGCTGCACACCCTTGTGCCGCAAATGTCCTACAGGCTGTCCATTGTCATCGTTGGCGTACTGATAGTTCTCTACGTTACGCTAGGCGGTATGAAAGCGACAACCTGGGTGCAGATCATCAAGGCCGGCCTGCTCTTGGGAGGCGCGACCATGATGGCGCTTGGCGTTATGATTCACGAGGGCTTCAGCTTTGCAAAACTGTTCTCCGACGCAGTTGTCCTCCATCCGAAACATATGGCAATCATGAAGTCAGTGGTAAAAATCGGGGACAAGACCAATCCCATCGAGTCCATTTCATTGGGTCTCACGCTGATGCTCGGTACCGCCGGTCTGCCGCACATCCTGATGAGATTTTTCACCACAACTGATGCCAAGGCTGCCCGCAAATCGGTTCTATACGGCACCTGCTTCATCGGCTATTTCTACATCCTGACCTTCATCATAGGTTTCGGCGCCATCATTCTCGTTGCCAACAATCCGGAGTATGTAGTCGATGTCACCAAAAACATTCTCGCTCTCAAGGGCGGCGGCAGCATGCCGGCCATCTATCTGTCGCACGCCATCGGCGGTAACTTCTTCCTCGGCTTCATCGCCGCGGTTGCCTTCGCCACCATCCTTGCCGTTGTATCCGGGCTGACGCTGGCAGGCGCCTCGGCCCTGTCACACGACATCTATGCGAGCGTTATCATGAAGGGCAAAGCGGACGAACAGAAAGAGGTATGGGTATCGAAGATGAGTGTTATCGGACTGGGCGCACTCGCCGTGCTCCTCGGCATTGCATTTGAAAAACAGAACGTTGCCTACATTGTAGGGCTGACCTTCTCGATTGCCGCATGCACCAACTTCCCCATATTGGTGCTGTCTATTTTCTGGAGGGGACTGACCACGCGCGGAGCAGTACTTGGCGGCTATACCGGCATCTTTGGTTCCATCATACTGTTGATCATCGGCCCGACTGTGTGGACCAAGGTGCTCGGAAACGGGCCTGCCATCTTCCCGTATGACTTCCCGACCTTTGTCGTCCTGCCGGTCGTGCTTATCGTTGCGTATATTGCATCGGTAACCGACAACAGCGAAAGCGCGAAGAAAGAACGTGCGGCATTCGATGCCCAGATGATCCGTGCCGAAACCGGCTTGGGTGCAGAGGCGGCGGCTAAACACTAGAATCGCGACACGCTCTTCCCGTTCGGCTTCATTGCTGCCACTGTCGTTTCCCGGTAAGCACTCCAAGGAGATGTCGAACGTAGTGTATATCCGCTGGGATACCGGACTCGGTATTGCCGTATTTCGGAGCAGTGAGCCGCTATTCAAGTGACACTCTGAATAAGGGAAAACGACAGCGATAACTTACCTAATCAAATGGGGGCAGCCTCCCCTTACCAATTTTTACGAATTTGCTCACAATAAGGAAGTATGGCACTCGGTGGGGTACTTTCTGACCAGACCATGGGAGATCAAGGTTACCGGTCTGGTCAGGAAGCCTCTCATTTCGGTTTCAAATCAAAGACGACATCAAGGCGGCGAGGATTAGCAACCACCT
>JAATGX010000021.1 GCA_015688915.1 Desulfuromonadales bacterium | reverse complement strand
TCTTCATCTGAACCGGGGTGAAGAACACCTCCAGCGCCCCCGCCTCAAACAGCCGCTCCATCACGTACCCCAGCACCTCCGGCGTGGAATCGTCGATGTTGGTCTCGGCCACCACCACCTCCAGCGGCGTGCCGTGCGCCACATCCGCCCGCCCCAGGAAGGCCCGCAGGATATTGGGACAATCGGGGAAATCCTTGCCCCCGGCGCCGCTGCCGATCCGCTCCAACTGCATGGCCGGCTGTCTGCCGCAGCCGGCAGCCAGGGCGGCTATGATGGCCGCGCCGGTGGGGGTGACCCGCTCGCCGTTCTTCAAATCGCCATGCACGGGCAACCCTTGCAGCAGATCCGCCGTGGCCGGGGCCGGCACCGGCAGCCGGCCGTGGGCGGTCTCCACGAAACCGCCTCCCAGGGGCAGAGACGAGGCATACACCTTCTCCACGCCGAGATAGTCAAGACAGATGGCGGCGCCGACGATATCCACGATGGAGTCTACAGCCCCTACCTCATGGAAATGCACCTCTTCGATGGGAACGCCATGCACGGTGGCCTCGGCCTCGGCCAGGCGGCGGAAGATGCGCCGCGCCCGCTCCCTGACCGGTTCCGCCAGTCCGCTCGCCGCGATCATGGCGTCGATACCGCCATAGTGGCGGTGGGTATGGTGGTCGTGCACGGCAACGTCGAATTTCAGGGCCGGCATGTGGCGCCGTTCAGTGCGGCTGGCGGAGAGGGCATAAGAGCCTTCCGGCAGTCCAAGTTTGGCGAGTTCTGTTTGCAGGTGCTCCAGCGGCACCCCCAGATCCAGCAGCGCCCCCACGGTCATGTCGCCGGAAATGCCGGCGTAGCAGTCGAAATAGATGATGTTCATTCTAAAACCTTTTCTCTCACAGAGTTCACAGAGACACAGAGAAATACAAAAAAATTAATGAGCAATTCAACAATAACCACAATCAGGCCGTAAAGAGGAAGGACACAAACGGCGTCAGATCAAGCCCGATCAACATAGTTGTTAAAACTTTACTCCGTGCCTCTGTGAGCTCTGTGAGAGCCGCCTTTTTTATTGTTTGTTGATCAATGACGCCGCGCAGGCCGCGCCAAAGCCGTTGTCGATGTTCACCACCGTCACCCCGGCGGCACAGGAATTGAGCATCCCCAGGAGCGCCGCGATACCGCCGAACGACGCGCCGTAACCGATGGAGGTGGGCACGGCGATCACCGGTTTTGCCACCAGCCCCCCCACCACCGTGGGGAGCGCCCCTTCCATGCCCGCGACCACGATGATCACGGAGGCCGCAGCCAGTTGTTCGCGCCGGGCCAGCAGGCGATGGATGCCGGCTACCCCCACGTCGTAGAGGTGTTCGGCCTCGTTGCCCAGGTAGCGTGCCGTCACCAGCGCCTCGGCCGCCACCGGGATGTCCGAGGTACCGGCCGACACTACGAGGATCAGCCCCCGGCCCCGCCGTTCCACCGGGCCCTGTTCCAGGGTCAGACAGCGGGCGTCGGCATGCCGGACCGCGGCAGGAAATGATGTCATCAGTTCGTCCGCTTTTTCCCCGGAAAGCCGCGTCACCAGAACGTTACTCCCCTTTGCGGCCATGGCCTCCATGATGCGCACGATCTGTTCGGTGGTCTTTCCTTCGCCAAAAACCACCTCGGGCATTCCCTGGCGCAGTTCCCGGTGGTGATCAACTTGGGCGTACCCCAGGTCCTGGGAGGGAAAATGGCGCAAGTGCTCCAGGGCATCCTCCACCGAGGTCGCGCCCTGTTTGACTGAATCCAGCAGTTCTTTAATATGTTCAGGCGTCATGACAGTACCCTCAAATAGTTATGAATGCTTTTTATACACCACGCCCGATACGCTTGCCACCTGAATTTTGTCGGCACTCGATATCGTTGATCCGGGTAATGCAAAGACCCTGCAAATAATCTGTTGCCGGATGCCGTGGCTTTGGTGTAGTACGCTTGAGATGGGAACGTCGGGATGTGACTAACCGGAACAGAGGCCCTCAATGATTATTGACCCGTTATCGCTCAAACTGTTCGTCACCATCGTCGAAGAGGGCACCATCGCAAGGGCGGCGGAGCGTGAGCATATCGCCGCGTCGGCAGTCAGCAAGCGCATGAGCGAACTGGAAGACAGCTTCGGGACCCAACTGCTGCGCCGGACGAACAAGGGGGTCGTGCCGACCGATGCGGGCATCACCCTGTTGCAGCTTGCGCGCGGGGTTCTGCACGACATGAACAACCTGTACGTGCAGATCAGCGAATACTCCAGCGGCGTGCGCGGCCATGTCAGGCTGTCCGCCAACATCTCGGCCATCAACCAGTTCCTGCCGGCCGAGATCAGGTCGTTCACGGACCTGCATCCGCAGATACAGGTACATCTGGAAGGAGACATCAGCGAGACCATCATGAAGTCCGTGGCCGAGGGGGCGACGGATGTGGGCATCATCACCATGGGGACGTACCACCAGGACCTGGAATTCCTTCCCTACCACTCGGACCAGTTGATCGTCATCACGCCCAAGGACCATCCCCTGGCACAGGAAAAGTCCGTTTCATTCCGGGAAACCCTTGATTTCGATTTTGTCGGCCTGCCGGTCGGGAGCGCGCTTCACAACCAGATTCTGCGGTCAGCCCAGGAACTGGACAAAACTCCCAAAATGCGCATCCAGGTCAACAGCTTCGACGCCCTCTGCCTGATGGTGGAGGCCGGGCTCGGCATCGGCATCGTCCCCAAGGGCGCCGCCAAGCCCTATTTCAAGGGGTTGCGCATCCGGCCGGTCGCTCTCGATGAACCCTGGGCCGACCGGGAACTGAAGATCTGCGTCCGGTCCTGTGAGGCGCTGCACGCAGCAGCCAGGCTGCTGGTGGATCATCTCAAAAAACCGGGGGCATAGAATCTATCCCGCCATCGCCGTTCGCGATGGCAACGTCACCAGATACTGCTTTTATTGGCAAAAAGAATAAGGTATACAGAATGGCATCACAGCCATTCAAGCGAGGTATGGACCCATGGGCAAAACCACCGCGGAAAAGATTTTTGAGGCGCACCTGGTAGACGAGCCGTTTCCCGGCACCAAGGTGCTGAAACTGGACGTCGTCCTCTGCCACGAGATCACCACCCCCATCGCCATTGACGACCTGATCCGGCGCAACAAGGACCGGGTCTTCGACGCCACCAGGATCAAGGCGGTCATCGACCACGTCACCCCCAGCAAGGACACCAAGACCGCCACCCAGGCCAAGATCCTGCGCGACTGGGCCCGGCGCCACGGCATCAAGGACTTCTTCGATATCGGCGCCAACGGCGTCTGCCACGCCCTGTTCCCGGAAAAAGGGTTCATCCGCCCCGGCTACACGGTCATCATGGGCGATTCCCACACCTGCACCCACGGTGCCTTCGGCGCCTTTGCCGCCGGTATCGGCACAACGGACCTGGAAGTCGGCATCCTGAAAGGGGTCTGCGCCTTCCGCCAGCCCAAAACCATCAAATTCAACGTCAACGGCACCCTTCCCAAAGGGGTCTATGCCAAGGACGTGATCCTGCATATCATCGGGAAGATCGGCGTCAACGGCGCCACGGACCGGGTGATGGAGTTCCACGGCGACACCATAGCCGCCATGACCATGGAATCCCGCATGACCCTGTGCAACATGGCCATCGAGGCCGGCGGCACCTCGGGCATCTGTCAGCCGGACGCAACCACCGTCGAATACCTCTGGCCCTTCATCAAGGACGAGTTTGCCTCCAAGGAGGCGGCCCTGGCCGACTATTCGAAATGGAAGGCAGACCCCGACGCCGAATACGACCAAACCATCGACATTGATGTCACCACCCTCCAGCCGACCGTCACTTTCGGTTACAAGCCGGACCAAAGCAAGTTCGTGGGCGACATGCCCGACTCCCCGGTGGACCAGGTCTATCTCGGCTCCTGTACGAACGGCCGCATGGAGGACCTGCGTATCGCCGCCCGGATCCTCAAGGGGCGCAAAGTGGCTCCAACGGTGCGCGGCATCCTTTCGCCCGCCACCCCCAAGATCCAGCAGGAGGCGATCCGCGAGGGGCTGATCGACATCTTCATGGAAGCCGGCTTCTGCGTCACCAACCCCACCTGCGGCGCCTGCCTGGGGATGTCGAACGGCGTCCTGGCAGAGGGCGAGGTCTGCGCCTCCACCACCAACCGCAACTTCATGGGGCGCATGGGCAAGGGGGGCATGGTGCACCTGATGTCGCCGGCCACGGCGGCGGCCAGCGCCATAGAGGGGAAGATCGCCGACCCGCGTAAATATTTATAGAATCAACATCTGCCACAGAGACACAGAGACACGGAGGAAAGGCACGAAACGTCAGGAATCAAGAAATCTACTGTTTGAAACCAAGATTCTTTAGGTGTTGATTTTCTCTGTGAACCTCTGTGTCTCAGTGTCTCTGTGGCGGATTTTCAGCTTTCAAATATTTTATCTCTCAAGGAGCGACGATATGAAAACCTTCGGAGGCCCCGCCCTCTTCCTGGACCGCAACGACATCAACACCGACGAGATCATCCCGGCCAAGTACCTGACCGAGATCACCAAGGAAGACCTGAAACCGTACATCCTGGAAGACCTGAAACTGCCCGGTTTCGACCCAAAAGGGGCGAAGACGAAAAACGCCCGGGTTGTCGTCTCCCGCGCCAACTTCGGCTGCGGTTCGTCCCGCGAGCACGCCCCCTGGGTATTCGAGGTCAACGGCATCACCGCCGTGATCGCCGAATCCTTCGCCCGCATCTTCCGCCAGAACATGTTCAACTGCGGCATGGCCGCCATTGAGCTGCCCAAGGCTGACCTGGACCAGATCTTTTCCCACGCTGCCGACGATGACGCCGCCATGGACATAGACATCGAGGCCGGGACCCTGACCGTGAACGGCACCGGCAAACAGAAGACCTTCACCTTCGACATATCCCCCTTCGACAAGGCCCTGGTGCTGGCCGGCGGCTGGGTGGACTACGCAGACCAGAAGTATTGATCGTACGAGCATACGCTGAACGACGAAAGGGCGGGGAAATCCCCGCCCTTTCGCGTGTTCGCGCCATGCCGCACGTGTGTCAGAACTGCTTGGAAAGCCCCAGATGGAAGGCCACATCCGGCGCGGTGGCCACCGCCACGTCCTCGGAAACGCCGATGTCCAGCAGATAGTTGCCGGGGAGCTTGAGCGCCCCGCCCGAAACCAGCATCATGGAGGACTTGGAGAGTTCATCCAGCGAACTGCCACGGTAGAATGGCGTGTTCCAATTGAGCTGTACCTTGAATGAGATCCACTCCGCCGGCGCCCATCCCAACCCAACGGTTCCCAGTCCGACCAGATTGTTCTGCTGGTCCCGCAGCACGTCGCCATCGCTCATGACCACCCCGCCCAATGAGCCGAACAGCCCCAGGGTGCCCCATTCGGTAAAATTGTTCATGCCGCCGCACAGCAAAAGCGAGAAGTCCGTGCTGCCGCTGCCGCGCAGGGAACCGCTGTCGCCGCTGGGGAGCTTGAGGGCCGCCCGCAGTGCCAGACTGTCGTGAGAGGTATCGGTACGGTCATCATACAGCTTCATGCCGCCGGTCAGGCTGATATCGCCGAGACCGGAACCGGCATGGGTCATTTTGAGTTTTTGCACGCCATCCTTGCTGTAACTGAAACCCAGGCGATTCTTGGGAGCGGTGTCGCGTCCCCCTTGGGGCAGTTGGAAGGCGTTGTGCCAGTCCTCGACGAAACCGTCCAGAAAGCCGCCGCCGTAAAGGATGTACGGTATCTCGATCCCTGCCTCGAAACGATCTCCCAAGCCGTAACGGGCAGCCAGGGTCCAGCGGTAGGACTCCCCGTCGAGCGTGATCTGTTCACGGCTGGTGCTGTTGACGGTATAGTCGCTGGCCACATCCAGGGTCAGGCTGGTGGCTACTCGCCCCGGTGCGGTGATCGTGGCGCCGGTTTCCGCCGGAAGTCCGAAGATCTGCACCAAGGGACTCTGGTTGACGGTGCGGAACGGGGTAATTTCCATGTCGGCGGCAGCGGCCGATACGACGAGACAGGGCAGCAGCGCCAGCGCCGCCAAAAACCTATTCATAACTGAGTTCCTCCCCTTCAGGTTCTGTAACCATCTCGCCGCGATACTCGTCGATCAGCCGGGTCAGCGTCGTGATTCCATCCATGATCTTTCTGCTTTCAACGGCATTCGAGGCAATCAGTGTCTCCACACGCTGGACGGCCGCCACGGCCTGCCGGGCGACCTCGATCTGGAGCGAGGCATCCTCTTTCAATTGTTGGGTCCGTTCGCTATCCTGCATGACGCTCATCAGGTAGAGACGGTTCCCCTTGGCCTGTTCCTGGGCCGAGAAATTGATGCGTTGCGCCAGTTCGCGCATCTGTTCCAGATTCTTTACGATCAGTGTGGTCCCTTCCTGCTGGTGCGCCGTATTCAGGGTAATCTGCTGGACCCGCTCCAGGTTCTTCTCGGCCTCCTCGGTAATACGCCGGATGTCGATCGCCTGCTCGGTGATCTCGCTGGCGATGCGCGCGCCCATGCGCGAGGCGTCTTCGGCGCTCTTCTCGATCACCACCAACGCCTCGTTGGCCATGGAAGAGATCTTGACCCCCTCCTTGACCTTGTCCTTCCCCTGGGTGACCGAACGCTGCACCGCAGCGGTTTCTTGCTGGATATTGCGGACCAGATCCTCGATCTCCTTGGTCGAAGCCGAGGTACGGCGGGCCAGGGAACGCACCTCCTCGGCCACAACGGCAAAGGCGCGGCCGCGCTCGCCGGCCTGGGCGGCAATGATCGATGCATTCAGGGAGAGCAGGTTGGTCTGCTCTACCACCTCCTGGATGACGCTCAAGAACTCGCCCACCCGCGCCGAATACCGCGACAGCCGGTTGATGGCTTCGAAAGACTCGACGTTGCTTGTTTCGATCTCATACATGGCCTGGAGCGTGGCCGCCATGCTGCGCAACCCCTGCTGTGCCTGGGTACGCACACTCTCCGATGCCGATGCGCTCCGTTCGGCGTTGTCACGCACGTTTGCCTGGGAATCGCTGATCTGGTTGATGGAGGATACGGTCTGTTCGGTCGATGCCGACAGGCCGCGGATATTGGCCGCCGTCTCGCTGATGGCCCGGGCCATCTGCTCGATGGAGCTGGAGGTTTCGATCACAAAGGTGGAATACTGGTTGATGTTCTCGGCAATGGCATCCGTGGTGGCGCTCATCTCCCCGGAGATGGCGGCCCGCTCCTCGGCGCGCCCCGAGAGTTCGTCCAGTTCCACGATCACCAGGCTGAAGGAACTGTTCATACTCTCCATGGCGACCACTGCATCACGCACCTGGGCGATCTCCTTCTCGTCGCCGGTCATCAGGCTGTGGATAATCACCTTGAGCTGTTCCTCGGCGGCCACAATCCGCTCCAGCACCTGCCGGCGCTCCTTTTGCCTGATCTCCAGCGCTTCCATGATCATGCTCCAGGATGACATGAGTGCCCTCATATCATCCTGCTCGCTCCGGATAACGGACAGGTCTTTGGCCGGCAACAGGCACGCCATGGCGCGGGACTGTTCGGAACGGACCCCGGCAATGAAATTCCTGAGGGACGTCCCGCATATCAGCGAACTGAACAGTGCCGTGGCCACGGCACTCACCACAACCAGCGCCCCGCCTCCCGCAGCAAAAAGAAGGAGCCCGACCGCCACGGCGACGAGCAGTGACGTCGTCACCATCCTGGCCCTGATCGCGGACAGGCTCATGTGCTGATTGTTTGGCATAAAACGCCCTCATGGCAAAAATTATCCTTGCTTGTAGCACGCCGACCAGCTACTGTCAACGCCGCAGGGACGGGTAAAAACCCCCGTTCGTTCAGGAGTTGTGACGGGTGGCCGGTAGCGGCGCGCACCCATTGCGACGCTTGATTTTTTAATGCTTCAATGACATACTGGCAAAAATTGAAACGTAGCAGGGGAGGATCGAATGTTTGGATTTGGCATGCCCGAACTGATAATCATATTGGTCATTGTGCTGGTCGTATTCGGCGCCGGAAAATTGCCCGAGATCGGCGGCGCGCTGGGCAAGAGCATCCGCAACTTCAAGAAGGCATCGGAAGGCAAGGACGAGATCGAAATCAAGCCCAAGACGGAAGACACCGACAAAAAGGCCTGAATTCGGTTCGGCCTCAGGAACACAAAAGGGGAACGGCTTATGCCGTTCCCCTTTTGTGTTCTGTCCCGCAAGGCATGCTATGAGCCCAGATACTCCCCGATCTTCTCCGCCAGGGTGCTATAGATGCGGCGGCACTCGTTTTCGTCCTTTTCCAGCAGCGTCACGCGGAATCCCTGCAACGGGGTGGAGAACGAGGAGAGCGGCACCACGCAGATGCCGGTGGCGGCCAGGATGTGGTAGACGAAGCGCTTGTCCGGCGACACACCCGGCTGATTTACCAGCCCCTCAACCAGCTCCTTGACCTCGGGATTGGCAATGGGGATGCTTTGGCGACTGGTGAGCAGGCCGTCCCTGAAGGCCACCGCCATGTAGAAGGCGCCATTGGTGCGGTTGACCAGCAGGGCCGGAACCGTGCTGAGAAAATCGTAAGTGATGTTGCTCATCTTTTCATAGCTGGCGATGCGCTCGGCCAGATAGCCGGCATACTCGGGATGCCGGGTGATGGCCGGGAGGACGGTCTGGGGCAGGGTGGTGGAACAGACCTCGTTCATCTTGCCGGTCAGGATCAGGTTGACGTACTTGCGGAATTGTTCATCGTTGTGGCCGTTGTAGACCTCTATCCAGCCGCAGCGGGAGCCGGGCCAGGGGAATTCCTTGGAAATCCCCTTCAGGGAGATGGCCGGCACGTCGCCGATCACGTCGCTGATATGCACCGTTTTCTCACCGTTATAGACGATGTTGATGTAGACCTCGTCGGCGATGATGAACAGGTCGTTCTCCCGGGCAATGGCAACGATCTCCCGCAGCATCTCCTCGGTGTAGACCATGCCGGTGGGGTTGTCCGGGTTGATGATCATGATGGCGCAGATATTGGGGTTGTATTTGATGTGGTTGCGCAGGTCCTCCATGTCCGGGTGCCAACGGTCCTCCGCCTTGAGCCGGAACAGCGACGGCGCGGAATGGGCGTGACCGATCTCCCCCAGGGTATGGGTGGTATAGGAGGGGGACGGCATCAGCACCCGCGCCTCGGGCCGCAGACAACCGTAAATCTTGGCGATGGCGTCGCCCAGGCCGTTGAAGAAGATGATGTCGTCAGGGGTGATCTGCGCTCCGCCGCGGCTGTTGGTCGTGTCGCAGATGAACTCGCGGGTCTCCAGCACACCGCGGGTGTGGCAGTAGCCCCAAGTATGGTTATCCATGACCGCCTTGGCAACGATCTCCTTCATCCAGACCGGGATCTGCTCTCCCTTGACTATCGGATCGCCGATATTCTCCCAGTTGACCCGGACGCCGTGCTGCTGGAGCTTTTCGGCAACGTTGACGATGTTGCGGATCTCGTAGGTCAGCTCCCCGGTTCCCGGTTTCACCAGTTCGGTTCTCATGTTGTGCCTCCGCATTAAAATAAAACAGCCGTGAGCTCCTGCCCACGGCTGTTGTCTGTTCTATCGTGTGAAAACAATGATCAGTCGGCAGCGGGCAAACGTACGGCATAACGCGCCGCGGCGTTGATAGCTCGTGCTGCTGCAATGGCGAGGATCATGGTTTCCATGGTCGATTTCAATAACATACCCGCTATCCGGCCGTCAACGGTTTTGTGAGGTCCCTTCGGAAGCCCCCGTGCCATGCTCCGGCTTGACGCTTGCCAGCCCCATAAGCAACCGGCCGTCTTCGTCGCGCCAACGCAGCCACCCCAGCGTATTCTGCTCGGATACGACCAGGGCCCAGTCATCCTCCAGCTTGACCACCTTGAAGAGATGCTTCGGAGTCACGGTGGCCACCGTACCCTGCCCCGGTTGCTGAAAGAGTTGGTACAGCCTCTTCTGCAACCCCGGCAACAGCCTGACCGTCTGCCCTTTGAGAAAAATTTCCCACGGATGAAACATGGCCGGTCTTCGGGGATTCAGCCATGCTTCGCGTCCGGCGTCGTCGTAGGTCACTCGAAGCCAGCTTCCCTTGCGGGCCGTGACGATCAGCGGCAGGCCGGCGACAGGCGAACCGAAGATCCAGTCGTAGGCCGGAACCTTGGCAATGGTGAGCTCCCCCAGGCGGGCAATGGCTGGTTCATCATACAGAGCGTATGGCTCCATGGCGTCATTAGTACCGGCGATGGCCAGCATCATGACGCCAATGCCGCTGTAGGGTCGGATCTTCGGGGGTGCGGGGACGGGAGGTGCGGCGCATACCGTTGTTGCCACAAGCAGCAACGCAACCACGGCCATTGAAATCCTCATCGTCGCTCCAGGGTCAGGTGGTGCACAGATTCTTCAGGCGTTCCAGGTAGGCAGGTACCGCGGGGTCCTCCTCGGCCGGCGCCCAGAGTGCCTTCTCGGCCTCGGCAAGCGGCAGGTAGGGCCCGGCCTTGGCTTCGTAAAATACCGTCCCCGTCTCCAGACTCAGGGCGGTGTGAAATACGCCGTGAGGGATATCGGCGGCCAGGATACCGTCCTGGTGGGAGAGGATCACTGTCCCGGAAACCTCGCCATCGTCACGGAAGGTGATGATCCCCAACCGGCCGCTCATCAGGATAAAGGCTTCGTCCTTCTCCGGGTCCAGGTGGCGGTGGGGGCGGATGTAGGAGCCGGGTTCGACGGCGTTCAGCAAACGGTGGCAACGGGATTCATTGGCAGGATGAATGTTATGGTTCATGCGCAGGCGGGGAGCCATGCGGGCTTGTTCGGAAACCTGCCGCAGCAGGTCGATGGTAACGAGTTTCATGTGAGTTCCCTGCTTTTTATCTGTCCACCAGGGCGAGTTGATTGCCGTCAGGATCGGCTACGACCGCCATCCTGCCCCACGGGCTCGATTCCAGCGGTTCGATGAAACGTGCACCGCCTTTGGCAAGCCCCTCGCACAGCTTCTCGATCTGCTCCACGCGCAGGGTAACGCCGGTATGGCGCCCCACCAGCCTGCGGGCATCGTCCTGCAACGCCAAAGCCACCCCGAGTGTGGTCGTACTGCCGGGAAAGAACTCCAACAGCATCTCGGTCTCACCAGCCAGGGGAAGTTGCAGCAGGTCGCAGTAAAATGCCTTGGCCCTGGCCAGGTCGGTGACGAAGACAACGATGTTTTTCATGGAAACGGACATTGGGACTCCTTGGGGACCAGGGACCAGTCCCTATTTTTGCGACAAACGATGCACGCATTCCACCATGAACTTGGCGTTCTCCGGCGCCACGGTCGGCAGGATGCCGTGCCCCAGGTTGAAGATATGCCCGGCACGGCCGGCGTTCTCGTCCAGCACCCGTTTGACCTCTTTCTCGATGACCTCTTTGGGTGCATAGAGCACGGTCGGGTCCAGGTTGCCCTGCACCGCCATACCCTGGCCGAGCACGTCGCGCGCCCGGCCCAGGTTGACGTGCCAGTCCAGCCCCATCACATCGCCGCCGGCCTTCTGCACCGAGTCCAGCATGGTGCCGGCTCCCTTGACGAAGTGGATCACGGGCGTCTCGCCCCGGTTCAGGCCGTTGATCAGGCGGGTGGTGTAGGGAAGCACGTATTTCTCGTAATCGGAGGGGGAGAGGATGCCGCCCCAGGTGTCGAAGATCTGGATCGCCTGGGCCCCGGCCTTGATCTGGGCATTCAGATACTCCATGTCCATGGTGGTGATCTTTTCCATCAGGGCCGCATAGACGTCGGGCGCGGCGTACATCATCCGTTTGATCTGGGCGAAATCCTTGGAGCCCTTCCCTTCCACCATGTAGCAGGCCAGGGTAAAGGGGGCCCCGCCGAAACCGATCAGCGGCACCTTGCCGGCCAGTTCGCGACGCAGGATCTTGATCGTTTCCAGGACATAGGGGACATCCTGTTCCATCTGCGGGATGCGCAACGCCTCCACATCGGCCATGGATCTGATGGGATGTTCGAATACCGGGCCGGGCACGAAATCCAGCTTCATCCCCATCGGCTCCACCGGGGTAAGGATATCGGAGAACATGATGGCGGCGTCCACACCCAGGATATCCACCGGCTGGATGCTCACCTCGGCCGCCAGTTCGGGCGTCTTGCACAGTTCGAGAAAGGTGCACTTGGAGCGCACAGCCATATACTCGGGCAGGTAACGACCCGCCTGGCGCATCAGCCAGACCGGCGTACGGTCAACCGGTTTACCCCAGCAAGCGTCAAGAAAACGTCTGTTCATATCATCTCCCGGAATGTGCCCCCAAGGACACGGAAATCACCAAAACGAGGGAGCAGTGTAGTTTCAAACCGCCTGAAAAGTCAATTCAATTTGAGACGGGGACGGTGCGCTCAACGAGGTACACAACTCTCCCCAACCGTACCCGGTCGCCGGGATACAGCTTGCGGCCACGCCTCAACTCCTGCTCGCCGTTCACCGTCACCAGACCGTCAGCGATGATCAGCTTGGCCTCGCCGCCGGAACCGACTGCATTGACCCCCTTGAGAAAGCTGTCCAACTTGATGTACTCGCTTGTGATCACAAAAGAGGTGCTCATGGGTTCCTTTGCCGCGAATGGGTATGGAAGCGGACATCCCTGGGGCTGCTCACCGCGGACAGTTTCGATTGATGTGTGGGGATTATTGCGTTGAGGTGTTGGCCGCGATGACTTGCCCGGCTTTGTTCCAGATCATCAAACAATTGGGCATGCGGTTGTGCAATGTATCATAAAGATGGATGTAAATCGTACATTTTTTTACCGCGAAGTGACCATGTGAACCCAAAAGCTCTACCACTCAACCCGCCTCCGAACCGTCCCTCCAGGTCTCAGGGAATTGCTTCAGAGAGCCTTTCTCACGTTCACCCCCACCAGCAAACGCTCTCCGCCGTGGAGAAACGAACAGAGCAGGCTCTCGGGACCGCCTGTAACATGGGGGTGATGAGCTTCATCAGCGGATGATACCCAGGGGAGTGAAAGATCCACGGTGTAGCCGCCACGGGCAAGGAAGAGCTTGACGTCTCCGCCGAGGACATTGATCATCGCACCAAGAGCAACGTGCATATTTTCACCACCATCGGCCTGCCCGGCCCCCAGCATTCCGGCAGCTATGCGCCCGGCAAACGGCTCGCCGCAGCGTACCCAGACGACTCCCCGGTAATCCCCTTCAAAGGCTATCATGGCCGTGACAGCGGGGAGTACTATATGCGTATCGGCAGGCGCATGCTCATGATCCACCTCCAGGTTGGCACAGAGGGCCATGAATTCATTGGCCCCTTTT
The DNA here is from genome assembly GCA_015688915.1 of Desulfuromonadales bacterium. GTDB lineage: Bacteria > Desulfobacterota > Desulfuromonadia > Geobacterales > Pseudopelobacteraceae > JACPFJ01. The sequence continues at coordinate 131 of JAATGX010000021.1, read as the reverse complement.
CGGACGCGCTGCAGCAGGTCCTCCTTGTCGACCCAGCGAAATGGGACCGCCTCGTTCTCTTTCATGGTGTGTTTATCCATCCGGCATTGTTCATCATTCCGTTCTCCCTGGCGCCCACAATCGGAATCCCC